>DUMX01000211.1 GCA_012839665.1 Gelria sp. | reverse complement strand
TATTGGAAACTATAGATAAATCTATTTCTCAATTACGTTAGCAAATGAGGTGATATGTTTGGAATTGCCTCTGGAATACTTTATTAAACTTAGGAATCTAATATATGAGCGCACCGGAATAAGGTATGAGGAAAATAAAATTTACTACATAAAGAAGCGTTTACACCAGAGAATGGAGGCGGGCGGTTTTGACCGGGTTGAAGACTATATCAGACATCTGAAGATATTTGACCCCAAAGGCCGTGAATTTCAACAATTAATCAATCTGCTCACCGTAAACGAAACCTACTTTTTCCGCGAGTTTTCCCAGTTGCAAGTTTTTGCTGAATCCTGCTTGCAGGAAGTTATAAAGAATAAAGCACAGGCTAATAACCGTACCATAAAGGTTTTTTGTGCGGGCTGTTCTACTGGAGAAGAACCATACACTCTGGCTATTATTCTGCGGGAAATGATAGAGTACTATTCTTCCTGGGAAGTATTAATTAAGGCTATAGATATTGATGAGAATGTACTTGGTGCAGCGCGCCGGGGAGTTTATGACCAGCGTTCGGTAAAAGATGTACCCCCAACCTATCTACAAAGATATTTTGCTTCACCTGCTAAGGGTGAATATGTTATTGACCAGAGTATCAAAGATATGGTTATTTTTGAACACCTTAATCTCATGGACCGGCGAGCCCTGCGCTTTGAGGAAGATTATGATTTTGTGTTTTGCCGCAATGTGTTAATTTACTTTGATGATATTTCTCGTAAACAGGTGGTAGACAAATTTTACAGCATGTTAAGAAAAGGAGGATATATTTTCCTGGGACATGCCGAGTCTCTTAGCCGCATAAGCTCAGCCTTTAAAATACGGAGAGTTAGTAATCATATAGTGTATCGAAGATAATTAATTAAAAAATAGGCGGTACTACAAAGTTGTTTTGTAAATGTTTCGAAATAAGAATTGACGAATTGTTTAGAGTGAGGCGTGAGGAGTGAGGGGTCAGTTAAGTAAGCGCTCCCCGTTTTGCAATTGTTTCCCCCCTTTCCTCTGCCTTTCATAACTGATACGAATTTCGTTCATAATTTAGGCTGTTGCGCCTTTTAAACTAGAATCGGGAAGGAGGGTAAACTGATGCAGGGGAAAGTGCTGATAGTTGATGATTCGGAAATGATTCGGAATTTCCATAGTTATATATTGAAAAGCATTGGCCTGGAGATAATAACGGCTCTAGATGGGGCTGATGCGTTGGAAAAAATATATGGCACTGAAGGAGAACTGCTCATTTGTTTAACCGATATTAATATGCCCAATATGGATGGTTATACCCTGATAGAGCGCTTACGTGAAGATCCCGACTATGAAGACCTGCCCATAATTATTATTTCTACTGAAGAAGAAATGCATGATAAACAGCGGGGATTTGAGGCAGGAGCTAATCTTTATATTGTTAAACCTACCGAACCGGACGAACTGGTCGAAAATATTCGTATGCTTTTAGGACGGTAATAGCCCGACAAGAGAGGTGGCTTTAATTTGCAATTCACCTTTGAACCGGATGATTTAGAAATATTGCATGGTATAGTCGAAGAATGTAGCGAACATCTAAGTGGAATAGAGGAAGGCATACTCAAACTAGAAGTGGATTTTACCTCGGAGTTGCTAGATTCTGTTTTTCGAGCCATGCATTCCATAAAAGGTGTAGCTAGTTTTTTAGAGCTTACACCGATAAAAGATACTGCTCATGTTCTGGAATCTTTTTTAACTGATATGAAAAAAGGTCAGTACAGTAGTAGTTCGGAAATAACTGATGCTCTTTTACGGGGTGTTGATATACTTAACGCTTTCATCAAACAACTGGGTCAGCAGATTCAAGAGATTGAGGCTAATCCGGTAAGAGAGGCATTTACTATAGATATTGAGGAAATGGGTTACCAGGAATTCATTGCCGGGGTAGAGGAGCTACGCCAGATAGAAGCTTCCAACCAGGAGGATAGTGCTAATAATAGCGAAGAGACCGTACCGCTTAAAATTGAACTTTCACCGCTGTATGAACAAATGCTGACCGATTTTATTGAAGAAACCTGGGAGCACCTGGAGACTACTGAACATAAGTGTGTTGAATTAGAAAAGTACCCTGATAATCAGGAAATAATTAATGCGATATTACGGGGATTTCATAGTATCAAGGGTGGAGCCGGAGTAATTATTAGCATGCAGGATAAAGATGAACCTGATAACCCGGTTATGGCCATTAAAACTATTACCCATGCTACGGAATCTTTGCTACAGCAGCATCGTAATTTAGGAAAGCCGGTATCAGCCGAGGTTATCGACTTGATTTTGGCGGTAGTTGATAAAGTGACCATTTTGACGAGTATACTTGGCGGTAATGAAGTTGATGATATTTCCATCGAACAACTCATGCAGCATATAGCATCAATGTCAAAACAAGCCCCCGTTATTGACGTAGTTAAGTCAGAAGCAGATAAAGAAAACAAAAAAATACCGCAGCAGCTGGGAGCTTTTATGAATATTGGTAGCCAGGCTTTAGAATCTATGCTGGGTATTATTGATACTGTTAAAAAAGGTCAACCGATTGATTCCAAGCGTATTAAACAATACCTGCGGGCATTAAAAAGCATAGCCTCCGCTGCCCGCTACCTGGATTATGATGAACTGATTTTAGAAGCGGAGGAATCCCTACAATATTTGGAAAAAATTATTCCCGAAGAAGACTTGATAACTGAAGAACTGCTGGATTTTCTACATATCAATTATCAAAGAATTAAGGGGTTAACGAATCTTAAGATTGAGAGTCTACAAAACCTGCTGGAAAATGTATCCCCAGAATATAGTGAAAAGAAAATAGGTGAAATTCTAGTATCAGAACAGAAACTAACTCCGGAACAGGTGAATAAGGCTTTACAACAGCAAAAAAAGCTGGGTGCTATCCTGGTAGATAGCGGAGCTATTAAAAAAGAAGATCTGAAAATAGCGCTGGCCCAGCAGACTGTAGCTCGGGAAAAACAACAAAAAGTATTGGAACAGGCTAAAAAGAGTGGCACTGAACTTGGTAGCCAGTCTATTCGAGTTAGTCAGGAAAAACTGGACCGTTTAATGAACATGATTGGGGAATTATTAATCTCTAAAAACCGTATTTTTCATCTAGCTAATACCATTAGCTTGGAATACGACCTGCCTGCGTTAGCTCGTGAGGTCAAGGGAGTAGCAGCAGAGTTGGCTACTATCTCGGATGAACTACAGGATGCTATAATGTCGGCTCGTATGGTTCCATTACGGGTACTTTTTCAGCGTTATCCTCGTACCATCCGGGATACAGCTCGAAAAACGGAGAAACAGGTGGACTTAATAATTGAGGGAGAGGATACCGAACTGGATAAGACCGTAATTGAAGCCATAAATGACCCCCTGGTTCACATGCTGCGCAATGCAGTTGACCATGGTATCGAAATTCCGAGTGAGCGAGAGGCCAAAGGCAAAAGTCCAACTGGCCGGATTAATCTTAGAGCAGGTTACCAGGGGAATTACGTTCTAATTGAAATCATAGATGATGGTAAAGGTTTAAACCCGGATGAAATCAAGCTCAATGCTGTAAGAAAGGGTTTAATAACCGTTAAACAAATAGAAAACTTGAGTAATGAGGATGCTTTGCAGCTAATTTTTGCACCCGGTTTTAGCACTCGAGATGAGGTGAGTGAGTTATCTGGGCGGGGAGTTGGCATGGACGTAGTTAAAACTAATATAGAAAAAGTGGGTGGAATAGTTAACTTGACCAGTACTATGGGTGAGGGCACCCATTTTTCCTTAAAGATTCCTTTATCGATGTCTATTCTCCGTGGTCTCATGGTGGAAAGCGGGGAGCAGCAATTTATAATCCCTCTGGATGCCATAGAAGAAACGGTGAAAATACCCGGGGGCTCAATACGCAGCTACAAAACTAACATGGTAGCTGATATACGGGAGCAGATTATACCCTTGATTGGTCTGCAAGATGTACTGGAGTTTGGCAGTTCTCATAGTCTAAAACAGTATTCCCTAAGAGAAAGCGTTTCCATAGTTGTGATAACTAGCGATGGCTATAAATTTGGACTAATCGTAGATTCTTTTAAAAATGAACAGGAGTTTGTAGTTAAGGCCCTGGCCGAAGAACTGACCAGTCTTAAGATTTACACTGGTGCTACTATCCTGGGAGATGGTAGCGTAGTGTTGATTTTAAATCCTACTTATTTACTAGCTACTCGGGCATTATCATAAGGCGGGAGGAATACTTATGGCAACGACTATTGTTCTGGCAAATCGTAAAGGGGGTAGTGGTAAAACTACCAGCACCATTAATATTGCGGATGGTTTAGCTCGCGCTGGCAAAAGGGTCCTGGTGGTAGATGCTGATTCCCAGGCTCATGCTACCATAAGCTGCGGCGTACTGCCTTACAATTTATCCAGTAGTCTATACGAATTATTACTTATGTTAGCAGATGGACAGCAGCCCGGGGATAAACTGTTATCTACCATCATCAAGGATAAAAAACTTTTTCACTTGCTTCCGGCTAAACCTGATTTGGCTGCCCTGGAGGTTGAGGTAGCTCATAAAGAGAATAGTCAGACCCTATTAAAAGACCTGCTCCTTGAGGTAGAAAACAATTATGACTATATTTTGATAGATGTTCCTCCAGCTCTAGGGTTACTGAGTGTCAATGGTTTAGTGGCAGCCAGGTGGTTGATTATTCCGATTGAACTTACTTTTTTATCTATGGATGGTTTAGCTCAGATGACCGGAATATTATATAAGATTAATGCCGGGTTGAATCCTGAACTGCGGTTACTGGGGATTTTACCCGTAAAGTGTGACTTGCGTACTAATCTGGCCCGTAGTGTAATTGCCGAAATACGACAAAATTTTGGTGACAATAATATCTTATCGGCGGTGAGAAGTGACATTAAGCTAGCCGAGGCTCCCAGCTTTGGCAAGACCATTTTTGAATATGCGTCTTCTTGCCGGGGAGCACAGGATTACAAGCATATAATTGATATTATTTTAACCAGGAGTGGTGGTGAGTAGAATGGCAGGTAAAAAAAATCTGGGCATAGGCCTGGATGTCCTTCTGACCGCAACCCAGGGACAGTATGAAACCAAATCCGAAGAAAGCATTCTAACTCGGGTAGAGGAGTTATTTGACCGTGCTCTGAAACAGGAAGAAATGGGTGATAGTTTTGAAGTTTATTATTTATATCGCCGGATAATTGACCTCGATAGCGGAGGACCATATACACCAGAGTTAGCGGAGCTAGTTTCCCGCTCTTATAATAACATTGCCGTTATCCTAGTTGAAAATGACCAAATAGAAAAGGCCAGGGGCTATTTACAGCAAGCTATAGAAATAGACCCCGAAAACCAAACGGCGGTAGAAAACCTGAAGTTAATTAAGAATTAATGTAATGCTTATTAGGGGAGGGAGGAGAGCCGGTGATAGTTGGCATAGACCTGGGGACAAGCAATTCACTGGTAGCCTTTATAAACAAGGAGGATAAGGCCGAAATTATTATTAATGAGCGGGGTAGTCGCCTGACCCCTTCAGTTGTGTACTTCAAAAACGAGCAGGAAGTTATGGTAGGGGAATTGGCTCGTTCCCAGCTCATACTTAAGGCTGACCGTACCGTAAGCTCCATTAAACGCCAGATGGGGACTAATTACCAGGTGGAAATAGGAGAGCGTAGCTATACCCCACCCGAGATTTCCGCCCTTATATTGCGCAAACTTCTTCAATATGCGCAGGAATACCTGGAACAGAAGATTACAGCGGCAGTAGTTACGGTCCCAGCTTATTTTAATGATAACCAGCGTCAGGCTACTTTACTGGCCGGTGAACTTGCTGGCATCAGAATACTTAAGCTCCTTAATGAGCCAACTGCTGCCGCCCTGGCCTATGGGGTTAAACAAGATAAAAAAGAAAACATACTGGTCCTAGATATTGGCGGAGGCACTTTTGACATAACTCTAATGGAATATCGGGATGAAGTTTGCCAGGTACTTGGCATAGGGGGGGCAAGCCAGCTAGGGGGACTAGATTTTGACAAACAATTGGTAAAACATATTCTGGAAAACTTTAAAATGAGCAATGGTATTGATTTAGGTACTGACCCTATTGCCCTGCAGCAGATACATATAAATGCTGAAAAGGCCAAAGTAGACCTTTCCAGTGTAAACGAATGCTCCGTATTAATACCTTATATTACTGCGGGAGCACAGGGTCCAGTTCACCTCAACCAGACTATCCAGCGGGAGGAATTTAACCATATCTGCAGTCACCTTTTTAAAGAAATTGCGGATTTAATTGAACAGACCTTTACCCGGGCCGAGGTTTCCAAAGAATGGGTAGAAGCGGTAGTGCTGGCTGGAGGAGCATCTCGTATGGCGGGATTCAAGGATTTAGTAAAGCAGTTATTTCCCGGGGTTGAATTGCGGGCAGAAATTAACCCTGATGAAGTAGTAGCATTGGGAGCAGCATTAGAGGGGGGAATGCTTTCCGGTGAGTTAAGCCATATAGAAACCCATGATGTAACCGGTCATACTCTGGGAATAGAAGATAATCAGGGGGAATTTGTAACTCTTATTCCTGCCAATATACCTTATCCGGTTACTGAATCTAGACTATTCACTACGGTAAAAGACTTCCAGGAGGAGGTGATTATTCATATATTGCAAAGGGACGAGTTGGGTGATGCAGGTGAAGGTATAAATGTATCCCTGGGCAAATTTCATCTGGAAAATATACAAAAAGCTAAAGCAGGTGAGCCCAGCATTGATGTTACCTTTACTATTGATGAGAATGGCATACTAAATGTCTCGGCCCTGGATATTGAAACGGGTACCCAGAACGAGATACAAATTACTGAAATTGGTTATATTAATGACAATAAAATACGGGCCCGTCGGGGGCGGGATTTAACAATACTTTAAAGGGTGGGAGGGGGTTACTACTAATTTAAGGAGTGATGATGGTGGCAAAAAAATTAGAAAAGCCAGCAAGTATGGAATTAAGTGAGAGAACAGGGATTACAGTTAAATCCGAAGCCGATGAAGACATTGCCCGTAAGCGGGAACAGGCCCGGAAGTTAGCTCAGGAAAAGGCACGGGCTCGTACCCTGGCCAAGCAGCAAGCTATGGCGGAAAGAATTGCCGCAGCTTCGGAACAGTTACTGGCAGGTATAGAAGAGTCTAATGTAGCTGCCCATGAATTTTCCCAATTGATGGGCGAGTTATCTGTTAATGCAGAGCAGGTAAGTAATAGCAGTGAAGAAATGCGGGCAGCCACTATTCAAGTTAACCGTTCCGCTATAGAAGTTGGTAAAGGTATGGATTTATTAAGGCAAAATGCTGAAAACGGGACCAGTGCAGCCCAGGAATCGATGGGAGCTATGAACACGATGGTAGCCCTTCTTGGGGAGGCGGCTGACAAGAATATGCAATCAGGTAGGCGTATCGAGGAACTGGAAGTACAGTCCCGCCAGATTGGGGATATCGTACAGACCGTAGTAATGATTGCTGACCAGACTAATTTACTGGCCTTAAACGCTGCTATTGAAGCGGCTCGAGCCGGAGAACATGGACGCGGGTTTGCCGTAGTAGCTGATGAAGTCAGGAACTTGGCGGAAATCTCCGAGCGTTCCGCCCGTGATATTCGGGGGGTAGTAGATGAGATTCGCTCTGGAGTTGAAGAAGTAGTCAAGGACATTAATCAGGTAGTGGAAGAATTTAACAGCATGCAGACTGACCTGGGGGAAACCAATGAAAACTTTGAAAATATGGGAACTCTTTTTGGCCGATATGCGGAAATGGTTGATGCAAGTGGCAGAAATGCTCTGGAATTGCAAACCATGTCCGATGAATTTCTGGGTGTTGCCCAATCTATTGCTACGTCTGCAGAGCAAATACTGGCTGCTATCGAACAATCAGTCAAGGCGGTAGACGAACAGGGGAAAGCCCTTGGTGAAGTGAACATTGCCACTCAGGAACTGGCAGAGATGTCCGAGGAATTAAAAAACTCTACTTATATTAACAAATCAGCCGAAGAGGTGGCAGCTACGGCTGAAGAATTATCTGCCAATATTGAAGAACTTGGCACCTCGGCTGCTCAGGTAGCTACTGCGCTGGTACAGATGGCAGATGGCGCTCACACTGTTTTTACTGAGAGTGAGAAGGCTGCTGCTATAGCGGAAAATGCTCAGGACAAGACAGAGGAACTAATAAAGACAGCCGGTGAAGCGGGAGAGACTAATATACAGATTGCAGAAATATTAGAGAGTGCCCGGGAGTCGGCTCGGGATGTCTGGGGCAGGTTGCAGGATTGTATTAAATCTTATGAGGGTACTAACAATGCTATTGAAGCTCTGCAAGAAAAGCTCCGCCAGATAGAAAAGATTGTAGATACTATTGAAAACGTATCCATTCAGACTAATATGCTGGCTGTAAATGGATTTGTGGAGGCAGCTACTGCCGGAGAACACGGCCGGGGTTTCTCCGTAGTAGCCGGAGATATCAGGAACCTGGCTACCGAATCCGCCGAAAATGCAGATAAAATCAAGGATTTAGTTCAGGATATCCAGATGCAAATGGGTAAAGTGTTTACGGAAATAGCCCAGTCCGAACAGGCATCACGCAAGGGTAATGAAGCCTCCGCAATAGCAGCTCAGAAAAATGCAGTAGTAACTGCTGAACTAGAAGATATAGCTAAAAATCGGGAAGTTTTGCATAAGGCCATTGATGAAAGTAAGACTGCTATAGCCGAGGATGTCCGGGAAGCGAAGCGGGTAAAGGAGATTGTTGACATGGCCACCCAACAGGTAGAGCAAGCTTCCCGGATATCTCAGGAACAGGCCAAGGCTATCAATGAATTGGCTAACTCCATTGAAGAGATTGCATCAATAGCTGATGAAATGCAGATTAACTAGAGGAGGATATAAGTGTGATTCTGCTGCAAAAACCGCTATTTGAATGCAAACTAGTAAATATGTGGGCAAAAGGGATAGTGGGGTT
>DUMX01000210.1 GCA_012839665.1 Gelria sp. | reverse complement strand
TGCTGACTTATGATGCCGACGAATACCGTTTACGTCCGGATATCCTGGAAAAGGCTATCACCCCCCGAAGTAAGGTTCTTATTTTACCATACCCTAATAATCCCACCGGGGGAATAATGAAAGCCGAGGACCTTCAGACTCTGGTTGATATTATTATAAAAAATGACCTTATTGTTTTATCTGATGAAATTTACTCTGAGCTTACCTATGAAGGGGAACATGTATCTATAGCTTCGTTTCCCGGTATGAAGGACCGTACCATTGTCTTTAATGGTTTTTCCAAAGCTTTTGCCATGACGGGATGGAGGATAGGCTATGCCTGCGGGCATCCCGATATTATAAAGGCCATGAATAAAATTCACCAGTACACCATTATGTGTGCCCCTATAATGGCACAAAATGCTGCTATGGAGGCACTTCGTCATGGTGAAGGGGAAATGCGTAAGATGGTAGAAAATTATAATTACCGGCGTAAACTTATGTTGAACGGTTTCAGACAGGTCGGTTTATCCTGTTTTGAACCCCGGGGGGCCTTTTACTGTTTCCCTTCGATTGAAAGTAGTGGCATGAATAGTGAAGATTTTTGTGAAAAGTTGTTGAAAGAGGAAAAAGTAGCGGTAGTACCTGGTAATGCCTTTGGAAATTGTGGGGAGGGACACATAAGGTGCTGTTATGCCGCTAGTATCGATAATATTGAGGAGGCCATCGAGCGTATGGGACGTTTTCTGGCGCGACATAGAAAAGGATAAATTACCATAATAAGCTAAGTCAAGTGGTGAATTGTATCGAATGGCATGGAATTAAGAACGAATAATACGATAAATAACTGAAGGATTTATGCGATATCAGGTGGAAATCCCCTTTAAGGAGAAATTAAAGGGGGTTTTGTTTGTGGTTGGAGATATTACTGCTAACGAAGTTGAGCTCCTTAATGCTTATCATCTACTTTCACCCGCTTCTCGGAGGGAACATCATGATTATATGCGCTACCTCCTCTGTAAACAATATAAGAGAGAGGTGATGGTTGCTGTTTTTAACAATAAATTACTACATAACCTGTTTCACAGCCTGCTCTATATTGTGGAAAAGGAGGATATTGATCTGGAACAGGTAGCTAAGCGGGTTTTTCAAATCAAAGAATTATACTATGCTATTTTTGAACAGGTACACTGCAAATATAGTGAACATGTAGAAGATTTAGATAGCAATGAACTGGTCAAAGAGTTTGCCCGCAATAGTTTCGCTAATTTGGAGCGCGCTATCAGGAGCCAGAATCAAGATTTAGTTCGCTACGAGACCATTAACTTTTACCAGGAATTTAATAAACTTTCTAAAAAGAGAGACGCTCGCAATATTGTTGCTGTATAATTAAACTATAATATTCTAATATATCTAAAAAGGATATTCTCTAACATATCTAGAAAGTGGTGGCATATTTTATGAAGCTGAAGTTTCTCGGAGCTGCGAAAACGGTTACCGGTTCTTTCTTTTTAGTGGAAACTGATGATACTTGTTTTGCTGTCGATTGCGGCCTTTTTCAAGGTTCCAAGTCTTTACAGGAACGTAACTATCAGGACTTTCCAGTTGACCCGGCTAGTATTGATTTTCTGGTACTAACCCATGCTCATATTGATCATAGTGGCCTGATTCCTAAACTTTGTAAAAAAGGTTTTACCGGTCCGGTTTATTGTAGTCATGTTACCAAAGAACTTTGCCAGGTTATGCTTCCCGATTCCGGTTACATACAAGAATCTGAGGTCGAAAGGAAAAACCGTAAGCGTAAGAGGTCTGGTTTAAAATTACTAGAACCCATTTATACTGCTCAAGACGCTATGGATAGCCTTTCCCAGTTTCGTTCTCTTAATACTGATGAAATTATAAACATAAACTCTAATGTCGACATAAGGTTGCGTAACGCAGGACATATCCTGGGAGCTTCTATAATCGAGCTTTGGGTTGAAGAAAACGGTGAGAAAACTAAGCTGGTCTTTAGCGGTGACCTGGGTAATATTAACCAGCCAATTGTTAAAGACCCAGCCACAATCGAAAGTGCAGATTTTCTGGTTATTGAATCCACTTATGGCAACCGCTTGCACGATGAAGCAATTGGCCGAACTGATAAGCTCTCACAGATTATTAATGAAACTATGGCCAAAGGTGGGAACCTGGTTATACCTGCTTTTGCTGTTGAACGTACTCAAGATTTGCTTTATGACCTGATTGGACTGGGCTATCAAAATAAACTGGACCCTGATATACGCGTCTTTATAGATAGTCCTCTGGCTATAGCAGCAACCGAAATATTTGTAAAGCACCAGGATTGGTATGATGACACTACCCGGACCTTTATTCGGAAGAGAGACCCCTGGCAATATATTAATCTGAGTTTATCTCGTACCAGGGAAGAGTCTATGCAGTTAAATGATACCCTGGGCAAATCCATAATAATTTCAGCCAGTGGCATGTGTGAAGCAGGAAGAATAAAACACCATCTTAAACATAACCTGTGGCGACCGGAATCAACCATACTTTTTGTTGGTTACCAGGCAGCCGGAACCCTGGGTAGACGTATCTTGGATGGTGAAAAAATAGTTACTATTCATGGTGAAAAAGTTGCAGTAAAGGCTGATATTAGAAGAATTGAGGCATATTCTGCTCATGCTGATAGAGATGGTCTCTTAAATTGGCTGATGGATTTCGTAGTCAAGCCTCGGGGTATATTTATAGTCCATGGCGAAGAAGACTCACAATTGGGACTGGCCCAGGCCATACAGGAGAAATTAGATATTCCTGTTTTTATTCCCGATTTGCAGCAGGAATTCGAACTTCTAGTGCCAAAGGAAGTACGTCCGAGTTATGTTCATAGTAGCCCTGAAATATCACAGGCAATTCAGGCAGAACAGATGTACTTGCAGGTTTCCCTCCAACTTAATGAAATGTTCAGGGAAAATTGGGCTCGGGGTAATTATGAAAAGATAATTGAAGCTATGCAAAATGTCTCAACAATTGTTTAGATTCTAATGCTAACACCGAGAACACCGGGCAATTGAGCCCGGTGTTTCTTTGTTTTTGTTTATAGCGTTACATATAATGGTTTTCTTATCCAGTCAAGGGTGTTATTTGGCAGTAGTGTTTTTCCCTTTCGCTTATTGAATAGTTTTTGAATAATTAGCACCAGTTTTTAACCTATAGCGAGGGTTTTCGAAGGTTGTTTGTCCGGAAATGCTAATGGTATAATGGCATATACGTAACACCCCTGGAGGATGGTAGAATTATGCAAACAAGATTTGTGTTAATGGAAATGTACCGTTGGAGCTTTGCCTGCCTTCCCGGTGCAATATTTAATTATGCCAAAGAGTTGGATTTAGACATTGAGGATATTGGTATTTTTACAGCTCTTTTTTACACCCTACAACAATCCCGTCCCCTCTACGATAGAGGTATTACACCAGGACAAGTTCTGCAGGCATGCCCCATATTAAGTACGCAGAAACTATCTTACAAACTTAATCGTTTAAAACAACTAGGAGTTATTGATATTGATCATGGTAATCGCAGTTTTACAGAAAGAATTATTTACCTGGATCCGCTTATAGAAAAGCTGGAAGCCATGATTATCAGAGATCATCCCCGGCTTAATTTGGATAACCAGGATTATACTTCGAGTCAGGGACAGGCAGACCAATTACTAGATGAATATCGTGAACGTATAGTACAATTAGAACTTAGCCTGGAGCAAGAAAAAGGAAAACAGCTAGTTAATCTTAATAGTCAGGCCAGTGCCAGTTATAAGAAGGTAGCTGACTTCATTTCTAAAAAGACAGGTAATTTGATGAGTGTAAAAATGTCCAATGAATTACATCGGTGGCTGGAGGAAATGGGGTTCACTACAGAGTTTCTACTCTGCATGTTGGAGTTGTGTTTCGAGCGCAATATATTTAATCCCCGCGATATTACTAAAATAGCCCAGGACCTCAAGGAATACACAATTAGTACAGTAGAGGGACTGGAAATGTATTTTAAGCGCTATGTTGATAGTGAAAAAAGCACAGCTCTACGAACGAAGCAGTTTGACCCTGATGTTGTAGAGTTTGGCAATTTTACTGGAATTGATATGGGTGCCGACGCCCGCAAGCAAGTTTATTATAAATGGCGTTATGATTGGGGCTTTTCCCATCCTATGATAATGAAAGCAGGAGAAGTCATGTGCCAGCGTACCCGTAACGGTGGCCTGGAGTATATTGATAGTGTTCTTAATAACTGGATGAGTAAGGAAATACGCCGAGTGGAAGATGCAGAAAAGGAAGTACAGACATTTAAACAGCGTAATAAAAAGGAACGTAAACAAGCAACCCGAAACCAGAAAGATACCACCCGCTCCGTTACCTCGGAATACGAAATCTATGTTCCACCAGGTAGCTTGGAAGAAATAAAAACTAAGGTATAATAAAAACGGGGACATGCACCCCGTTTTAATTTTGGGGATGGTGGATTTAAATTGATAAGCCAAATACCGGAAGAATATTTATTTGACCTGGAAAGCGAACAACGGGTATTATCATCCATGATGCATTCGGAAGATGCCTGTATAGAAGCCTATAATATATTAACCGAAAGTGATTTCTACTCTCCACGTAACGCCCTCTTATTCGAACTATCTTGTAGTCTGTTTGTGCGGGAAGTACGGCCTACGCTGGTAGAGGTATTAAAAGAAGGCCACAATCTGGGATTGTTTACTAACCCGCGTGACATTGAAGAACTAAAATATATAGCCGAACATTATATTGATGACGAAAATATAAAATATTGGATTGATAAAGTAAAAGATAAATCCCGCCTGCGTAAATTTGTTGATTTTTTGAAGACTAGCTCTGAGATTTTGATAGAGCAACAAGGTACTGATGTAGAACAAATCTTGATGTCAGCCGAAGAAAAACTAACTAATCTTACTGCTCTAGAAATAGATGACCATGTAGATACCCCGGCAGATATGGCCAATCTGGGTTATAACGAAGTAGAAAGGCGTTTTCTGCGCTACAAAACTATTAACGAGGTTAACAAAGGTGTTATACCTCTGGACGGTTTATCTACAGGTTTTGATAATTTGAACCATATTACTCTGGGCTATAAGCCCGGTGATTTAATAATTTTAGGTGCTCAGACCGGACATGGCAAAACCGCTTTTGCCCTACATACTTCCAAGGCTGTTGCGGTAGATAGTAAAAAGAATGTACTCTACCTGAATACCGAAATGAGCCGGCAACAAATAGCATTACGCTGGGGTTCGATTTTATCCGGCATTGAACATGAACGGATTCGTGCCGGCAGTATTAATGAAACTGAATTATCTATTATCCTTAATGCCTATTCGCGCCTGCGTAACAGTGGATTTTATTCTTATCCCTGTCCCAATCTAACCCCTGAGAAAACGGTATCTATAGCCAGGAAGTTTAAAGCCCAAAAAAACATCGAATTAATGATAATTGACTATATTGGACGCATGGATAAATATGACCCCCGGATTCCGGAATGGCAAATGTTAGAGCAGATTGTTAAAACCCAAAAAATACTGGCCCAGAATCTTAATATGGCGGTAATGTGTTTGGTACAGCTTAATGCTGATGGTACCATGCAGGGGGCTCGACGCATGAAAAATGAATGTGACCTGATGCTTAAACTAACCCCTATTCCCAGAGAGGATTTTGAATTAAGCGAGGAAATTAAAAAATATCTTAATCCTAACTATTATCTGATAATTGAAAAAAATCGGGATGGCCGCAGCGGAGTAAGCATACCTATAGTCTTTGACCTACAAAAACAAATCATGAAGGATGCTGAAAGGATTAGTTAGTAATGACTTTAGATGAAAGAAGGAAAAAAGTCTATGCTGAAAGTGTCAGCCTGATTGCGGATATGGGGTTTAGGGATAAACTGAGTATAGAGGAAATGAACTTTTTGTTAAACTTGCTGGATTTGGTGGTAATAAAGCAAGAACAACCCGGGCTGATTCAAACTTTGAAAAATTGGGTTAGCACCAATGAGGGCAGTGAAATTGATGAAATAATAAAAGCTACCCTCCTGGCAACCGATTTCAATGACGAGGAATCAATAGAACAATGTTTGCAATTAGTAACAGAACTATTGGAAAATAGGGAATAACGTAACGGAAGCCAGGCAGCAGAAGTCGGAGATCAGAAATCTGAGGTCGGAGGGGTAGAAGGAAGTCAGACATCCTACATCTGACATCCGTTTAAGGAGGTTTTTATGAATTTCTGGTTTAAGGAAAAGAATACGGACGGGTATCAGGTAAAATGGAAGATAAGCAAAATATTGCATAACGAAAAGACGCCTTATCAGGAACTGGCAGTGGTAAATACCCTGGAATGGGGTAAGGCGCTGATTCTTGACGGTGCTCTGCAGGTAAGCGAAAAAGATGAGTTTATTTACCATGAAATGATAGTCCATGTACCCATGTTTTCTCACCCTGCTCCACGTAATGTATTGATTATTGGCGGCGGGGATGGGGGTACCTTAAGGGAACTGTGCAAACACCCGGAATTACAAAAGGTAGATATGGTGGAAATTGATGAGCGGGTAGTTGCAGCCAGCAAAAAGTATTTACCCTCGATATCCTCGGCCTTTGGCGATACCAGGGTTAATTTATATTTTCAAGATGGCATCGAGTTTGTTAAAAAGGCCGGGAAATATGACCTGGTTATCGTGGATTCCTCCGATCCCGTCGGGCCGGCTCAGCAGCTGTTTACCCGAGAATTTTATAGCAATATATATAATTGCCTTAATGACGATGGTATGATAGTGGTACAGTCGGAATCTCCAGTATTTTACCAGGAGGTATTCCGCTCTGTATATCAGAATATTAAGGCTG
The DNA here is from genome assembly GCA_012839665.1 of Gelria sp. GTDB lineage: Bacteria > Bacillota > Syntrophomonadia > Syntrophomonadales > Syntrophomonadaceae > UBA4844. Next base: position 13,085 of record DUMX01000210.1, on the reverse strand, counting down.
TTTTTCCCCGAACTATGGTATATCTAGCCTATGTCCCTACTTATGTTTCTGGTCCCTGGTCTTTTACTATAGGAAGCAAAGTTTACGACCCCCGGGAGTATAAGGGTGGCAGTAATGCTGGTTTTGATTTAAAATATTATAATGGCAAAGTCCACCAGGCTGCTTTCGCCCTGCCGGAATTTATACAAGACATGATACAGGCATAGACACTGAATATTGGGAGGTTTAAAAGGAAATGTCGGAGTTTATTGAAAAAAAGGCCCGACCAGAGATATTTAATCTCAAACCATATGTGCCGGGCAAGCCCATTGAAGAAGTACAAAGAGAACTAGGAATCGATGACATCATCAAACTGGCATCTAATGAAAACCCGCTGGGACCTTCGCCGCTGGGCAAAAAAGCCTTTAGCGAAGTAGTGGATAAATTGCATATTTATCCTGATGCCAATTGTTTTAATCTGAAACAGAAACTATCAAAATTACTAGATTATGAGCCCCAGGGACTACTAATAGGTAATGGTTCCGATGAACTACTAAAATTACTGGCGGAAACTTTCCTTAACCCCGGGGATGAAATTGTATTTGCCCAACCTTCTTTTGCGGAATATGAATTTACCGCAACTATTATGGGCGCAAAGTCTATTAAAGTACCCCTTATAGATTTTAAACATGACCTGGACGCCATGTTGGCAGCAATCACCCCCCGTACTAAAATAGTTTATATCTGTAATCCCAACAACCCCACCGGAACAATTGTTACTGCCGCGGAGATAGATTCCTTTATGACCCGGATTCCGGAAGATGTTTTGGTAGTATTTGATGAAGCTTATTATGAGTACGTGGAAGATGCAGCTTATGTCAGTGGTATCAAGTATGTCAAACAGGGACGTAATGCTGTGGTTTTACGCACCTTTTCCAAGATTTATGGTTTAGCTGCCCTACGGGTAGGTTATGGTGTAACTACTCCTGATATTGCCGCCGCCGTGGAAAGGGTAACCGAGCCTTTTAATGTTAATACACCTGCTCAGGTGGCTGCCGCTGCTGCCCTGGATGATAAAGAACACCTGAAGCAGAGCAAAAAAGTAAATCAGGCAGGTAAAAACTATTTATATGAAGAATTTCAAAAGCTACAGTTAAAATATATTGCGACTGAAGCTAATTTTATTTTTGTCGACACGGGTAAGGATAGTCAAGAAGTGTTTCAGGAACTGCTTAAACAAGGTGTAATCATTCGTACTGGTGATATTTTCGGTTATCCCACCTACATTCGGGTAACCGTAGGCAATGAAAAAGAAAACGTTCGCTTGATTGAGTGTCTGAAAAAAATCCTGGGGGCTTAGAAATAATACATGTTACTCTTTAAAGGACATTATTCGGATAATGGATTAAGAGGGGAGATGGCCAACCATCTGGCTAATCTCCTTACTTCCGTAGAAACCGAGCCCGTTTTTCTGGCTGTCGGTTCTCATCGTCATATACTTGATTGCCTGGGACCTTTAACTGGTAGCATGATAGAAGAAAAAGCTCCTTTGGTAAAGGTTTATGGAACCCTGGATGAACCATTGAATGCCAAAAATCTTCATCAACGGATGGAGTTAATTAAAGAGCAGCATCCGGATAGCATAGAAATTGCTATAGATGCTTCTTTAGGACCGGCGGATGATTTAGGCATGGTAAAGCTTTTTCAAGGAGCCCTACAACCTGGTAAAGCCCTGTCCCGGAGACTGGAACCGGTAGGCGATTATTATATCACTGGTATTGTAGCCAGTCAGGATGATAAGCCTAAACTGGGCAAAAGCAGTTTTGGCAGCCTTACTCATGTATATCATATGGCCCGACTAATTAGTGATGCAGTAAGTATTTGGTATAAATCCTCTAATCGTTTACATAATCCCTGATTTTGTGCTATTATCTTTGAAGAATAACATTTTCAGAGTTGACAATGGAAATTACAGTTAATGTGATGCCAGGCCTTTCGTGCCAATTAAGGATGAAAGGCCTTTTGTATATATTAGAATGAGGGGTAGGGGAGAACAGGAATTATGAAGAGACTTATGATAGGAAATGATGCTATTGCCAGAGGGGCTTATGAAGCTGGTGTTACCGTGGCTACTGCCTACCCTGGCACACCCAGTACGGAAATAGTAAGTACTTTGGCCCATTATCCCGGCGTGTATGGCGAATGGGCACCTAATGAAAAGGTAGCTCTGGAAGTAGGTGCAGGTGCATCTATTGGTGGAGCCAGAACCCTGGTAGCCATGAAACATGTTGGAGTTAATGTGGCAGCTGACCCGTTATACACCTTTGTCTACACTGGTGTTAATGGGGGGATGGTTATCGTATCTGCTGATGACCCCGGGATGCATTCTTCCCAAAATGAACAGGATAACCGGGGATACGGACGCTTTGCCAAACTGCCGGTGATAGAACCCGCGGACAGTCAAGAAGCTCTGGATTTTACCCGTCTGGCTTTTGACATTAGTGAAGAATTTGATACTCCGGTAATGCTACGTATCACCACGCGCCTGGCTCATTCCCAGACCCTGGTGGAAGAGGGGGAGCCGAAGCAGGCTAAGCTGAAGGAATATAAAAAAGATGCCCCCAAGTATGTAATGCTACCTGGATTTGCCCGGGGACGGCATGTGGCAGTAGAAAAAAGACTGGAAGGGCTCAAAGAATATTCCAATAAAACGGATTTAAACCAGATAGAGTGGGGAGACCGCCGTTTAGGTGTAATTACCAGTGGTGTTTGCTACCAGTACGTTAGAGAGGTTATGCCGGATATATCAGTACTAAAACTGGGCATGGTAAATCCTCTGCCCGATAAGCTAATTCGTGAATTTGCCCAAGGGGTTGAACGTTTAGTAGTAGTTGAGGAACTGGAACCAGTAATTGAAGAGCAGGTTAAATCCTGGGGGATTGCGGTCGAAGGTAAAGAGCATTTTACCCTGTTAGGTGAATATAGCCCGGAATACCTCGCAGAGCGCCTGGGAGGAGTTGCCCAGGCTCAAGGTTATGGACTGGATAAAGAAATACCCCCACGCCCACCCCTGATGTGTCCCGGTTGCCCCCATCGCGGTGTTTTCCATACTTTAAAAAGAATGCGCCTGAAGGTAATGGGGGATATCGGCTGCTACACTCTGGGGGCTTTAAGTCCTCTGGATGGTATGGATGCTTGTGTTTGTATGGGTGCCAGTATTGGCATGGCTATGGGTATGGAAAAGGCAGAAGGAGTAGACCCCAGTAAAATTGTAGCCGTAATTGGAGATTCCACCTTTGTCCATTCCGGCATAACTCCGTTAATTGATGTTGTATACAATCAAGGGACTTCCACGGTAATAATACTGGATAACAGCACCACGGCCATGACCGGTCACCAGGATCATCCTGCCACCGGGTTGAACATAATGAAAGAACCGGCCCCGAAACTGGATTTAGAGGCTCTGATAAGGGCTATAGGTGTAAACCATGTAAGAGTAGTAGACCCCTTACAGTTGGATGAGTTAAGATCCGCTCTGGAGGAGGAATTACAGCGCAGAGAACCTTCCGTTATAATAGCCCGGCGTCCCTGCGCTTTGCTGGTTAAACCACCGACTGATAAACAGATGGTTATTGAAGATGATTTATGCACAGGCTGCAAACTCTGTATTCGTATTGGCTGCACCGGGATTTATTTTATAGAAGATGAGAAACTAGCGGCAATAAATCCTACTACCTGTGTTAGCTGCGAAGTATGTGCTCAGGTTTGTACCTTTGATGCAATTAAAATAGTGGAGGGTTAGTTATGGCAGGGAAAGTAATGAACATTCTTATTGTAGGAGTTGGAGGTCAAGGTACTCTGCTTACCAGCCGGATACTGGCCCAGGTAGCAGTAGATTTAGGATATGATGTCAAGGTATCTGAAATCCATGGTATGGCCCAGCGTGGTGGTAGTGTAGTTTCCCAGGTACGCTACGGGGAAAAAATCTACTCACCCATAATCAGTAAAGGCGGTGCCGATATTATACTGGCATTTGAAAAACTGGAAGCAGCCCGCTGGCTGGATTATCTGAAGCCTGATGGCATGGTTATTATAAACGATGACCGGGTAGACCCACTTCCGGTTATGAGCGGTAAGGTGAAATATCCGGATGATATTGACCAGCGTATAGCTCAAATGGTAGAAAAGACCATGGTAGTTGATGCCAGTAGCATTGCCGTAGAGTGCGGTAACGTACGCGCTGCCAATGTGGTTATGGTAGGATTACTGGCAGGTGCTATGGGATTCCCGGAAGAAGAAGTAGAAAAGGCTATTCGAGCCATGGTTCCCCCTAAAGCCCTGGACATAAATCTTAAGGCCTTTAAAGAGGGGCATAACCTGTATAGTAATATAGCTTAAATAAAACTAAGTAGAGCGGGAAGCATGTGCTTTCCGCTTTTTTGTTGTATTATAAAAAATAGACACAGGGAAAAGGGTGTTATTATGATACAGGCTAAAATAGCAAGTTTTTTAAAATCCTATCGCAATGCACGTATTACCTTGATTAAAATTGAACAAGCTTGTCCCGGGGCTACCAGTTATGAGGAATTTGCTAACGCCATATTGGCACTGGAAGCCCAGAGGGTATTGACCAGGGTACAGTCGGCAGGGGAAAATGGCAAAACCCCTGCTTTGGCTAATAAATATAATATCAGTAAAAACAGGTTAAATGCATCCCATAGGGAAGAAATAAAACAACTGCAGCTTACTATTCACCCCTTGTTGAATTTAGAACCTTATTATAAACTAAGTGCTAAAGAATGGCACAATGATTATCCTTACATTAAAAAGATAGACCATTATTTTAAAAATAATGGCATTCCGCAACAACCTGCTTCTCTACCCCAGCGTTCATATGAGCTGGTGACAGATGAAAAATGGTTAGAGGGAGCCGGGTTAAAGTTACTGGAGCGGTTAGATATTGCAGAACTCCTTAAAATAGAAAAAAACCCCGAACCACTGATGTTTGCTGTTTCTCCAACTCAGTTTACTGCACAATGCCACCTGCACCTGGTGGTGGAAAACAAAACCACTTACTACGCCTTATCTGATATGCTTTTGACTACACCGTTTACATCACTAATATATGGCGGCGGATGGCAAATTGCGGCCAATATTCACAATTTGCCTAAACAGCTCAATTTGCCTGACAGCGAACATAAAATTTTTTATTTTGGAGATTTAGATCCCGAAGGAATTAGCATTTGGTGGGGAACCAACAAAAAAATAAAAGTGCAACCGGCGGTGGCTTTTTATCGAGCACTTTTAACCAAAAAAGCGGAGTACGGAAAAGAGACCCAGCGCCTGGATCAACAAGCGTTGGAACATTTTTCGGCTTACTTTCAAGAGCCGGAAAAACAACAGCTACAAAACCTGCTAACGGAAGGTCGGTACTATCCCCAGGAGGCTTTATCTGCTGACGAACTGCAAACCATATGGAGGGACACCCCATGGAAGACCACCTAAAAAATATTACCTCTGGTTATCGTGAACGGATACATCGCCTAGGTTTATTTGAACCTCTTTATAGGCTTAGAAATAAACAAGGTAAAGATAAAAACGGCAGACCCATCGATTATTATGGCCTGGGTATGTTAATGTTACTTTTTTTCTTTGAGCAAATGCTAATGAGGAAAAAGGCTGGGGCTAGAGAACTGGCCAGGTATTATTCAGGCCTTGTGGGTAACGAGCTTTTACTGGACGCTCAGGAATATGAAAATTTGGCTCGCACTATTATTAACACCTTCCGCCCGCCAGGCGGGAAGAGATGTACCCATGTTTTTTACAATTGGGAAACGGGTAAAACCGAAGAAGTTTCCTATTCCTATTTAAAAGGGGCCAAACACGATTTAAATGCCCACAGCCAATACTACGTGTTGGATGACCATGGCTTGGAATTGGTATTTGCCACTAAAGAGTTTTTCAGTGAATTTCAACTTTCAATTAACCAACTGTTGCTGCGTAAGCAGTTGGAAAAAGGCGAATTTACCAGCGCCCTCAGACAAATCGATGAAATGCGCATGAACGTCGAACAACTGCAACAACGCATTGTCAAGGTAAAACAAGAAATTCAACGCAACATCATATCTGAAGAAACCTACCAGCGCTACGAACAAACCATTGCCGATGTCTATCAGCGTCTGCGTCGGGAAAACGAAGAGTTTGCCGAGCTGCAAGCCTTTGTGCAAGAAACCAGGGACCGGCTAGGCTACCAACGGACTGACCAGCGGGATGAGAAAGCCTACCAACTGATATTGCAAATTGATATTGAGTTGGGCGAGGTACGTCACCTGCATAGTTTGTTGTTGAAACAATCGATAGAATTGAACACCACGGTTTTAAAGTCTGCTCGCGAATCTCTTTACTTTGTAGCTATAGATTCCTTTAATTTTGACCAGGAAATAGTGTCCAAATTAGTGACTACTCCGCTACCCTTACAGGCTGCCCGTCGGTTGGTCAAGCCTTTTTTATCGTTAGAAAAATACCAGGGGTGGTCTGCATTAACAGCGTTTGAACCCCAGTATATAGCTGGAGAACGGACTACAGACAGCGGTGAACAATTTTTGTCGTTATCACCAGAGGAACAAAAGCTACAGGAACAAAAAATAAAGCAGGAAAACTTCACCCTTATTATGGAAACTATTGCCGATTTGTTTGCAGGGTTAGAGGAGTTAACCTTGGCAGAACTGGTAGAGGCACTAGAAGGCAACGGTCAGGGGTATATGCTGGAGCACTGGTCATTTTACCAATTTTGGTTACTGCTGCACCAATTTTCTCCCTTAAACCTGACTAACTTTAGCAATGATCAGGACACCGTTCCCTTTGCTAACGCACCCCGAGTATTTGGCCACGATGTCAAGCAAATTATTGTCACCGAGCAACCGGAAATTATTGCGGTTACTCGGCGGTATGAAATGCAGAATTTTAAACTTCGATTGGAGCGGGAAAAAGATGCTATATGAACAGCAACAAGTAATGCAAGCCTTCAGTATATTCACCACTCTGAGTATTGACGGCAAGGGCGGGGAAGAGGAACTACGGTTATACTTCAGTGATGATGCCGTACGAGGTTTGGTAGAGCAATTTGCTGACAAAGTAGAGTGTGTTGTCATTTCTGCCGGGGATAATCTATACCTTATTCCCAAAGCCCTGAGTTCGTCCCACCATATTAAAAATGAAACGCTAAAACGATGGTATTTAAAATCTACCGCTACCAATGATGACATTTATTTGATGTATGTAGCTATCATTGTGTTATTTGGCGCTTTTTATAACAGCTACCAAACTATAGAGCCTACCATCGACTTTATTTCCATCAGCCAATGGCTGGAACTTTTAGACGAGCGTTTGCAGGCATTAAAGGAGCACGACCAACAACTTTTGCGGGCGGCAGAAAAGGAATATCTGTACAACTGGTGTTCTGTTTTAGAGAAATGGAATGCTCTGGATGATTTAAAAGAAACCGCTCGGAGTCAAGACCGGCGTACCAATAGCCGGTTGGGCTTTTTAGATAGTGTCAAGCGGTTTTTAGAGGCTCAGGAACTGATTAATGACATTGGCAATTACGAACTGGAGTTGACCGAGAAGGCTAAAATTATTGTACAACGTTACTATATGGAAGAGGAATATAACCGGGGCATTTTAGAATTTATTTACCAAACTGAAGCCCAGAAGGGGGAATTTGAAGATGCCAGCAATATCACAGATTAGGTTTACCAATGTTATTTTTGAAGGTGGTGGCAAACGATTTAATGATGACATTTTTCAGTTTGATGGGAATAATGGAATCATTTTATTGGAAAATGGCGGAGGTAAAACCGTTTTTGTCCAAACGGCTGTTCAAACGATATTACCTCACCAAGAACTGCCCGCGAGAAAGTTAAAAGATACATTGTTGCTACAGGGCAACAGTGCCCATGTAGCCATAGAATGGATATTGAACCAAACCCCCCGGCGTTACGCCTTAACAGCGGTGACGTTGTTTATGAAAAATGAACAACTTGCTTCCCATCGCTATGTCTACGAATATGAGGCTGGAGACAAACACGCCATTGAAAAACTACCCTTTGTGCGCAGTACCCAAAACGGTGCTTTGCGACCAGCTTCCCAGGGTGAAATGCAAGACTATTACCAATATATGACCCAAAAATCGATGTTGGCCCAAACATTTCCCACCATTGCTGCTTACCATCGTTATTTGGAGGAAAACTTTAAAATTATTCCGACAGAGTGGAAAAAAATAGTAGACATCAACGGGGCCGAGGGCGATGTGGAGAGATTTTTTGATGGCTGTCAAACTACCACTCAGCTGGTAGATCGGCTGCTTATTCCTACTGTGGAAGAGGCCTTGTCAAGTAGTAGTACCGAAGATTTTGTGGAATTATTTGACAAACAACGTGTCCGCTTCAAGGAACATAAGCAATTACAAAGGCAATTGGATGAAAACAAGAATATTGAGGAACGGGTAAACCACTTTGTCGCCCGTTATAAAATGCTGGATCAATTGCAGCAAAGGTGGTTGGCGGACAAACAACAGGCCAAAGCCTTTTTTCATTTGACCACCACGGAAAAAGAGGAAAATGACAGGCAACTGGAAACTTTGCAGAAGCAACATCAAGAATGTTTGGCTGCGCAAAAAGCGCTGCTGCGTAAAGGCCGGTCCCTAGAAATTAGGATGTTGGAGCAAGAGCACCAGGAAATAAAAGCTCAGTACAGTGATATTGCTGAACGCTACTTTGAATATCAAAAACAGTGGGAAAATGCCGAGCGGCGCTATAATTCCTTAAAAGTAGCTCAGATTAAACAAAAACTAGCCCAATATCAGCAACAAAAACTGGTATTGGAGGAGCAGCTACAACAATTACAGCAAAGTCCGGAAACAGCTAAACTGGAGGGAGAATTAACATTAGTTAAAGGGCAAATTAAGTGGTATTTTGTTCAATTAGAGCAAAATATACAACAGAACTTAAAAGTCAAAGAACAACAGATAGAGCAATATGAACAAGAACAAAAAGAACTGCAGCAACAAATAAAAGTATTACAAAAAAAGCTAAACGATGCCATTGTCCACATAGCTACCTGTCAACAAGAAATTAAATCTACCGATACTTTGATGCAAGAGTTGAAAAAACATATATTAATTAACCCTGATGAAGAACAGGTGGAACAGGCTTTACCCCAGTTGGAAAAAAAGGCCGCTCAATTGGAAACCAACCAGTGGGATTTCAACCAAAAATTGCGGGAGTTAAACCAACAGCAGGAATATTTAGAAGAGTTAATTAAGGAAAAGTCCAGCACTATAGCTCAGATAAATAACCAACTGACTCGGGTGAGCACAAATATTCAAAACATCGAAACAGCGGCCGAGCGCCTGAAGGAACAGTTAATCAACAACAACCCTGATCTTGCCCAGTTTAGCTCACCATATAAAAATGAAGCTTCACTTATTGCCCAATTGGAAGAAACGGTGGAGTATTTAAACAAGCAAAAACAAGACTTATTAGAACAAGAACGATTGGCCTTCCGCTTTGTGGATGATTACAGCCAACAGCAAATCTTTACTGCTGATCCATTGCTGGAAAAGTTGGCATCGCGGTGGCAGTCGCAGTTTCCCTATCTGGAGTTGGGCAGCTCTTTTATTGAGCGGGCACTGCAAAACGGTAATTACGGCAGCGGCTCCTTTTTCTTGTGGCCCATAACGCTAATTACCGCTGCAGCTGATACTGAAAAACTAATTAAAAACCTGGAACCCCAGCGGGAGAAACTGACCCACCCCATAATTGTTATGTCCTCGTTGCAAGCCCGGGCGCTGTTGGACGGACAACCAATAGATTTAGACGTTATTGAACCCGCAAACTGGCAGACCAATATATACCAGGAGCAATTCTCGGCCTGGAAAGAGCAGGTTTCTGCGCAAGCGGCAGAAACTAAACAACAGCGGGAACAATGTGAACAAGCCTACGAAAAGACGAGTAATTTGCTGTCCCAGGTGCGGACATTCTACCAATCTTACCCCTTTACCACTTACAAAGAACTAAAACAGCAGCAGATAGATTTATCTGCCCAGACTGAGCAATACCACCACGACTTGACCCTGGCAGAAGAACAATTAAAACATACGGAGCGGGAACATCAACTATATCAAGAGCGTTTGCAGGAGGCGGAAAGGGAAAAGAGTGCTATAGAAAAAAGGTTGCTGGATGGCCAGCTCTACCTGGAACAAAAGGGCATCAACGAAGGCGCCCAAATAGAAAAACATCACTGGCAGCAGCAACAACGGGAGTATGACCGGGAACATAGTCGCTTGGACCGCAACTACCGTTTCCATCAGGAGGTTATCGGTGATTTTAAGATTGAAATAGGTGGTTTGAAAAAAGAACTGGCGCTTTTGCAGGCGAATGAAGACTACAAAAGTGTGCAGCATTTAGAACCGGTTTTTTCAGACTTTCTATTACTCCCTTTAAAATCCCGCCAAAGGAATTTAGAAGCTGCTTTAGCCAAAGAACATGACAACTGGCAAACTATCCAGTCTAACCTTGAAAGGTGCCGCCAGGATATTGATACCCAACAAAATGAATTAAAGCTGGTCCGAGAAAGTATCCCCGGGGCAATTGATGAAGACCTGGAATTTCCACCTTATGGTGAGCAAGAACTTTGGAAACTGGTCCAGGATAAAAATCGGTTGGCAAAAAAAATGACTCCTATTAAAGCAGATTATCAGCGACTACAAGAGGAACAAACCGCCAAAGAATCGGCTATAAGTACTCATAAAGAAATTTTTACCCAGGAGTTTCCTTCTGTGCCGGTGGATCAATTTGACCAGCCCTTGGATATAATGCGGGAAAAACTAAAGGCCGAAGAAAAAACACTGGCTGCTGAGAAACAAGTATTGCTCCAGCGGCAACACCAACTACAGCAGCAAGAAAAGCTATTAAACAACCTTTACAACGAGATTAAAGGGAAAAATGAACGCTATGGCTTTTTAGCCGACCATATAGAGGTGGCCATTTTGGAAGAAAGGGTACGGGCCAACTACCCTTATCAAAGGGAAAAAATACTGGAACAGTTGTTTGAACAGTTGGCAAGTGGGGAACAACAGGTAAACCAGGAGCAGCAACATATTGAAGAACTGCGCCAGCAGCTAATAGAGTACTGTAATGGGGAAGTAAAAGATATACGTGTACGTCAGGACGTTATAGGCGGATTGAGAAGTAACAAAAATTATACTGAAGTTGTGGAATGGCATCAACGTATGCAAAGGTTTATTCGGCATATTATCATGATTATTGAGGGGGATTTGCGAAAGCACGATACAGAGTTAGAACATTTTATTTCCTATTTACATGACCATTTACGAAGTATCAAAGTGGAATTAGAACAACTGCCCAAAAAGACCAGGGTGAAAGTGGATGATAAATGGAAGGATATTTTTATTTTTCACGTACCAGACTGGCAGGAAGAAGAGGGTAAAAAAGAACTACGCCGGCAAATCTACTGGATGCTAGGAGAACTGGAAGATAGCCGGTTTAAAGATGAATCAGGTCAGGAAGATGCGACCAGGGTAAGAAAAGCCATAGAAAAATGGCTGCAATCTAAACAACTGTTGCGAGCAGTAATGAAAAATGAAACCATCAAGGTTAGATGCCGTAAGGTGAGTAACGATGGTAAAGTAAGCGGTGGTATCCATTCTTGGGAAGAGTCCAACCGCTGGAGTGGCGGGGAAAAATGGAGTAAGAACATGACGCTTTTCTTGGGCATTTTAAATTATTTGGCAGAAAAAAGGCAATACATTAATAGTAATCTTAAACGCCACCGCAGCGTAATACTAGATAATCCTTTTGGTAAGGCCTCCAGTGATCACGTGCTGGAACCAGTATTTTTTGTGGCCGAGCAGTTAGGTTTCCAAATTATTGCCCTTACTGCCCATACCGAAGGAAATTTCATCCGCAACTATTTTCCGGTGGTGTACAGTTGTCGCCTTCGTCAAGCAGAAGAAAGTGATAAATTAATTATGACCAAAGAAAAAGAGATTAAAAAAGCCTACTTCCAGGACCATGACCCCCAGGCGTTAGAAAGATTAGGCGAGTATAACCAGGTATCCTTATTTTGAGTGATACCAAGATAACAATTCTAAGGAGGTATTTTTATTATGAAATCTGGAGTAGAAATAGAGCTGATTCAGGGTGATATAGCTAATCAGCCGGATACTACGGCCATAGTAAATGCAGCTAATGCCCAGTTGCGCAAGGGTGGGGGAGTGGCTGGAGCCATTCACCGGGCAGCTGGTCCCGAACTGGAAAAAGAGGCCGTACCTCTAGGACCGATTGAGCCCGGGCAGGCAGTAATTACCGGTGGCCATAATCTGCCCAACCGTTATGTAATCCACTGTCTGGGTCCAGTTTATGGGGTTAACCGGCCGGAAGCGGAATTACTGGCTAACTGCTATCGCAATGCCTTAAAACTGGCAGAACGGTATGAAATTGACTCTATTGCCTTTCCCGCAATTTCTACGGGGATATTTGGTTACCCCCTGGAAGAAGCGGCTAAGGTGGCTATGAAAACCATTGTTGAAAGTAGAGCTGATTTGAAATACGTTAAAAAGATTCGCTTCGTACTCTATGATAAGAAAACTTTACAAGTGCATGAACGTTATCTCAAGGAAAACTTATAGAAGGTTCCACGACAATTTTTAATTCATATTAGCGCCACTCCTCATACCAGCAGTAATTAACCAGGGGTGTTCCATAATCGCGGGCATCCCGGTTATTATAAAAATTTCCGGTACCGTAATAAACATCAAACCAGTAAGGATAATTAGGCCACAGACCATAGTTGATATCTCCGGTATCCATCACTCGCAGGATTTTAAACTCCTGGCCCTGAACCTTAATTGGTTTTTCCAGGTGAATTACCGTGCCAAAGGGCAGTATCGGTTCCCGCGGGTCACCACCGGAGTTTACCGGGTAGTGGGGATGAACGGCAATACCACCAATAAAATATTCTTTACCATTGGCTGCCACCGGTGCACCAGGTTCTTCAGTATAAGCCGTTGATTTCTGGTCTTTTAC
>DUMX01000209.1 GCA_012839665.1 Gelria sp. | reverse complement strand
TTTTAACCGTGATGATTTAGAATTTAATCGGAACTACCTCGAGCGTACTTATCCGACCTTCGAACTAATTAAAAAAGTGCTAACGTATTTTAAGAAGTTGCAACGTAACCAGCTCCATGTAGATATTAATAGACTGGGGTCGTCTATTGGAGATTATCTGCAAGAAGACATTAAACCTACAGACCTTATCCCCATCTTACATATTATGGCAGAGCTGGGCTTGTGTGAGTTTAAGAAACAAGGTAATATTATGGCAATAAAGTTTATTAAATCCCATAAATCTACGGTTAATCTGAGTGATTCCCTTTATTATTTGGAGGGTCAGGTAGAGAAAAATGAATTTAAACATTGGGAAAGGGAATTAAATAGAAAATTATTGTGGTGATTAACATGGTCCCATCGGTTCAGACTATAAATAAAAAAGTGCAACAATATGATGCGGATGCCAATATTGGGCTTATCCAGCGGGCTTATAGTTATGCCCAGAAGGCCCATTCCGGTCAGAAACGGATATCAGGTGAGCCTTATATTATTCATCCGGTGGAAGTAGCGCTTATACTTACGGATATAGAATTGGATACGCAGGCGATTTGTGCTGCCTTACTTCATGATGTAGTTGAAGATACCAGCATCACCCATCGAGATATCGTGGACCAATTTGGCGAAGAAATAGCTCTGCTGGTTGATGGCGTAACTAAATTAAACCGTTTAGATTTCGCCTCCCGGGAAGATGCCCAGGTGGAAAACCTGCGCAAAATGTTTATTGCTATGGCCAAGGACATAAGGGTTATTCTTATCAAACTGGCAGACCGTTTGCATAATATGCGTACCCTGAATTATCAAAGTGAGCATAAACAGAAAGAAATAGCTCGGGAAACCCTGGAGATTTTTGCTCCCTTGGCTCACCGACTGGGAGTTTTTAAATTCAAATGGGAGTTAGAGGACCTGGCTTTCGCCTATTTAGATACGGAAATGTACTATGAAATCGCTAAAAGGCTCAAGAAAAAACGTAAAGAACGGGAAGAATACGTTCATGATATTATAGAACAGATAAATGAAGGCCTGGAGCAGATAGGCATAACTGCTGACATAGCTGGTAGGCCCAAGAATATTTATAGTATTTATAAAAAAATGGTCAAACAACAAAAAGAAATAGACGAGATATATGATAAAATAGCCATCCGTATTATAGTCAGTGAAATTAGGGAGTGTTATGGGGTTTTAGGTATAATCCATACCATGTGGAAACCCCTTCCCGGACGTTTTAAGGACTACATTGCCACCCCCAAGCCTAATATGTATCAGTCTTTGCATACCACCCTGCTGGGTAAGGGTGGGGAACCCTTTGAAGTACAGATTAAAACCTGGGAAATGCATCGTACGGCTGAATACGGCATAGCAGCCCACTGGCGTTACAAGGAGGGAGTCAGTAGCGCTCGGGAAAAGAAATTTGATGAAAAACTGGCCTGGTTAAGGCAAATACTGGAATGGCAGCAGGATGTCAAAGATACCGGCGAGTTTATGGAGTCATTAAAAATTGACCTTTTTGATGATACCGTATTCGTCTTCACACCCAAGGGAGCAGTACTGGAACTGCCCAAAGGCGCTTGTCCGGTTGATTTTGCCTATCGGGTTCATACTGAAGTAGGACATACATGTGCCGGTTCCAAAGTAAATGGGCGCATAGTACCACTGGACTACACTTTGGTTAATGGCGATATCGTAGAAATAATTACTTCCAAAAGTTCTTCCGGACCATCTCGGGACTGGCTGAATTTTGTTAAAACCTCTTCGGCTAAAAGTCGAATAAGACAATGGTTTAAGAAAGAAAAACGGGAAGAGAATATAATTAAGGGTCATGAACTTTTAGAAAAAGAACTGAAGAGAAAACACCTGAATCCTAAAGAATTCCTCGAGGAAGATCAATTACTGGAAGTGGCCAAACGTTTTGGCTTTGTATCAGTAGATAATCTTTATGCTGCTATTGGCGATGGCGCTATTAGTTCCAAGCAGGTTTTAACCCGACTTAAAGAAATGTTTTTCCAGGATGCTCAGGTAGAAGACCTGCTTAATATACCAACCAGTAAACCCGGGTTAACTCCGGATAATGAAACTAGTGCATTGCGGATAAAGGGAGTTGACGGAGTAGCTATTCGTTTGGCTCATTGTTGTAATCCTCTACCCGGGGACAAGGTATTAGGTTATATCACTCGGGGTCGGGGAGTTTCAGTACATCGCACCGATTGTCCTAATCTACGGAATTCACTGCGCCAGGAGAAAGACCGTATAATTGAGGTAGAATGGGCGGACAACCGCGGTACCTATATAGTAGAATTAGAAGTTAAAGCCTTTGACCGGGCTCGGCTTACCACTGATGTAATGGATGTAATTGCAGACATCCGAATTCAAATAAATTCAGTGTTTTCCAGGGTAACCCGCAATGATTTGGCAGTGATGAATTTTAAACTAGAGATAAAAGACATTACTCAGCTTCAGGCAGTTATCCAGCGTATTCAACAAGTCCGGGATGTACTGGAAGTCAGACGGACTATGCCGGGCGAAATTAGGAGTGAATAGAATTGCGAGCAGTAGTACAAAGGACTACGGGCAGCCGGGTACTGGTAAACGACCAGGAAATTGCTCGAATTAATAACGGTTTAATGGTTCTCTTAGGAATTAAAAGGGGTGATAGTACTTCGGATGCCGATTATTTAATGGATAAAATAATAAACCTACGGATTTTCCCGGATGAAAATGATAAAATGAATCTATCCCTGCTTGACGTAAATGGAGAAATCTTACTGGTGAGTCAGTTTACTCTGTATGGTGATGCTCGTAAAGGTAGGCGACCCAGCTTTTCTAATGCTGAATTACCGGATGCAGCTTTGCCTCTGTTTGAATATAGTACTAATATATTGCATGAAGCCGGGATAAAGGTGCAAACGGGCGAATTTGGCGCCAATATGACAGTGGAAATAAGCAATGATGGGCCTGTCACCATCTTATTAGATAGTGCCAGGCAGTTTTAAGGAGGTTTTTTAGGGAATGATTTTAAGAGGTCTGGAAATTGGCAGTA
>DUMX01000208.1 GCA_012839665.1 Gelria sp. | reverse complement strand
CTATAATACTTACACAGCTCTCACCCCCATATCGTTTAAGTTTCTGCTCTTCTTCTTCAATTCGTGTCATTATATAGCGGCGGTTCCATATTCCAGTCAAGGGGTCAATCAGAGCCTGCAGGTTTAGTTTATTTTTTGCGTCCATTTCTTCCAGGTGCAAGGCAATGTGTGCAGCCAGGGTATTCATCAGTTCGAAATCTAGCTCAGTAAAAGCATCTTTTTCTAAATGGTCGATAGCCACCAGTCCCCAGGTAAAGTTTTTATAAATTATAGGAGCAATAATTAAGGATTCTATCTCATCGTGGTATAATTCAATACCTTCAACTTCCGACTGGACATTGCCACTATAGAAAGGTTCGCCAGTACTTATTGTTTGCTCCAGTATAGTTCCTTTTCTAACCAGCATGGTCTCCAGATTTTGGGAAGTGAGTTCCCCGGTAATTTCTCTAATAATGAAGGTATCTATTTCCTTCGATTCTCGGACCGCCATAAGGAAATTACGAAAATTTACAATAAAGGGCAGGGAGCGGCTAATAATTTCAAAATCGTCATCCACCGACCGGGAAGCACTTAAATAGCGGAAAATATTAAATAAATCTTTTTGTCCCTGGGCCAGCTTTTCCGCCCGGGCCTTTTCTATCTGCAGGTTCTTATTAGTACGGCGGAGCTCGGCAACCAGTCGTAGTGCCTGGCGATAGACAAAGAAATAAATCAAAAAGGTAGCAGCTATGAGGGATAGAGCAACTATAAGCATGTTTATAGTGGTGGTGTTATATACTGATTGATAAAGGGTAGATTTATCTTCCCCTAGTAGCAGTACAGCATTACTATGGTCTATATCTCCCTTAAACCAGATCATATTGTTATAAACATATAATTGATCATCTATTTTCTTTATTTCTTCCATTTGCTTGGGGCTGAAGTCTACTCGGGGGATAATTTTTAACTGGTAGTTAGTTAGATTCATTTCTGCTAATAATGCCCCCGGGTCGAAAACTGTTATATCATGAGCTATTATTTCCTGTCCATATATAAGTGGGCTACGAACTACAAAAAAAGGCTGGTTTTTATAATTAAGATAGTCAACTTTAAGGTAAGGGCAAGGCCCATACCAGTTAAGCAAATCGCTTGTTTCAATAATGCTCTGATTTTCGTACGAGCTTATAACCTGATTATCTATTAAACGTACCGCCAGAACACTATTTTGCAGTCCAGCGGTACTATTTAAATAGTCAGGTTCGGCAAAATCAGCCAGTTCCTCGATGGCTAAGTTCCCGGAACGATAATCCATAATCTTATCCCTTAGTTCCGCTGAACAGTACAAACCTTCCATGTCCTGAATGCAATTATCTATAAAGTTATGAATAGTTACGAGGTGCATTTCGCCTTCGGTGCGAAAGTTAGACCGTTCGCTGTTCATCAATTTATTTTGCACGGGATACATTATAGCCAGTAATGACGTGGCTAGCAGTAATATGATTACCACCAGAGTAATTTGAAACTTTCTAATTAATTGTCTCAGGATACTCCCCCCAAGCCAACCCTTCTCCCGGTAAAATACATTTTAAAACCCTATTGTATAAAAGTACCCGACATTAATCCTATTCTAAACATAAGACATTATTCCTGCTTATACTATGAAATAATTGTAAAAATGGTGTTATATACAAACGACAACGACTTAATGGCCTAATCCGTAGCTGGGACCGAGGACATAATTGTCGTAATGCGTGGGACTATAGTGGGACAAAAGAGAGGGGACTGTGTTTACTATGATTTTAGGTTATCCTGTTATACAATGATGGATAAGGAAAAGTTTTATGGGGGGAGAGATATGGATAACAAATTGCTGGATAAAGTGGTTACCGTACTGGCTAATTCTAATAATACGGTAGTGGTTACTGGCGCCGGGATTAGCACCGAGGCTGGAATTCCTGATTTTCGTGGAGAAAAAGGAATCTATCGCACCATGGGTGAAGACCAGGTGATGAGTATAATTAATATTAATACTTTTCGAAGAGACCCGGAGCGGTTTTACAAGTTCTATCGTCAGGCTTTCGATTTTCCGCCGGTGGAGCCCAGTCTGGCCCATAAGATGTTGGCGGATATGGAGAAAAAGGGAAGGATAAAGGCGATAGTTACCCAGAACATTGATGGTTTACACGAGAAAGCAGGTAGTAAAAATGTCATCGCCGTGCATGGCAATGCTGATCGTTTTGCATGTACACGGAGAAGGTGTGGTAAATATTATAGTAGTGACCAGGTTAGAGAGATGAAGGAATTAGTTCCGGAGTGCCCGGAATGTGGTGGTGTTCTAAAACCGGATGTAGTGCTTTTTGGAGAACCGATTCAGGGTTATATAGATGCCAGTGAGCAAATTATGGGAGCCCGGGTATTGGTAGTAATTGGCTCTTCGCTTACGGTTTACCCATTGGCAGGATTTGTTAAAGAATTTAGTACCTTTTACCAAGATTTAATCATCATTAATAAAGGCCGTACTCAGATGGACCATGCTGCTCTGGTCAAAATTGAAGTAGGTGATTCTAGTACCGGAGAAATATTGCAGGAAATTGACCGGCGCCTGGGGTAGTAATTTAAAACAATAATGGGGTATCTCGTACGAGGGGCCTCATTTTATACGTGAGAGGCGAGGAGACCAGTTTATTTCAAATACTTAGGACCTTATGGTACAGGCTTTCGTAGGCATCCAGTTCTTTCTTCAGGGAATATTTTTTTTGTACCAGGTGGCGGGCGTTTTCACCCATCTGCTGACGCAACTCACGATTTAGCATGAGCTTGCGGGCAGCAGCAGCCAAATCATCCTGGTTATGCACATAGTAACCTTCCCGACCATTTTCAATTATATTTATATTTCCCGGTACAGCCGTAAGCAGGCAGGGTTTACCCAGACTCATAGCTTCCAGAGCAGCCTGGGGCTGTCCTTCGGCGTGGGAAGTATTAAGTACCACGTCACCGGTAGATAACAGGCTGTACATCTGCTGATGGGGAAATTCACCAGGGTAGATAACCCAGGGTAAATCATTTATGCGCTTAAGGATACAGTTACTATATTCTTTATCGATTATGGTACCAAGAATAAGCAGGCGCAGATGAGGAAATTCCGGTTGTAGTTTTTCCAGGGCATCTATAGCCAGTTCCAGATTTTTAACGGGTCTGATACCGCTGGGCAGAAGGAAGATGAAGTCATCTTCATTTAATCCTAACTGACTGCGATTGGGGCCTTCCCCTTTCTGCAGGTAAACTCCCTGGGGAATAGTTACCAGTTTATAGGAGTACTCCGGATATAGTTCTTCAAATGTTGTTTTAAAATAGTCGTCAAAAATTACTATATAACTAACACTATTTAAAGTCCGGGTTATTACTGGTCTCCGATTTAAAAACAGGTCGTAATTTACATCGGTTCCGGTTGTGGTCAAGAGCAAAGGTAGTCGGGTTATGTCGGGGAAGGCAGATAAAACCCGGGTAAAATGAGTAATATTTAGTCCATGGACCATAGAGTAGCGTTTTTCCCTTAGACCCTTACCTAACATTTCCTGCCAATTATATGACTCCAAAGATAATAATTCTAGATTCCATCCCCGCTGATGCAGACCAGCTTGCAGCCTTTCGCTGGTAAGCTTATTACCGCGCGGATTTTTATGAAAAGGGGTTATCATAAGAATTCTATAATCGGATATCTGTGACTGCATAAATTTTATTATCTCCTACATAGTGATTTTGAGCAATGTGAAACATTCACTGTAATCACATCCGGTAGTCATTATCCCGCGGTAGCGATTAAGCCCCTTAATAGCCTCATCATAACGGTAGTATTCCAATTGGGAAAGATGCATTTGTAAAGCTGCCAGCTTTTGCTCTATAAACTCGCTAATATCCTCAGAATAGTCTACATTCTGGATAGGAGTCCATACCTCATAGCCTAAAATAGTAGTAACCTTCCATGGTTGTGTACCGCATTCAGGGAAGTAGGGTGTTCCTGCTCTATGGCAGGCTTCCATTAATAATTGGTGGGTTACCCGGTGGTCCCGGTTGCCCTCCTGGCTATGGGGAATATATACGATATCTGGTTTGATATCCCTTATGATGCTGGTGATTCTTATCAGGTTTTCTTTATTAAACTCAATATAGCCATCCGCTATACGTAGAAAAATCAGGTTATTTACACTTAAATGCTCAGCAGCCTTTTGGGCCTCGTCCTCTCTTAAGGCAGCCAATTCTTCTTTGGTATATTGTATTCCCCCGGCATCTCCTGAAGTCATATGCATAATGGTAACCTGATTGCCTGCTTTACGATGTTTGGCAATACTACCTCCACAGCCGATGATATCGTCATCCGGATGGGGAGCCACAATAAGAACTTGCTGCATTCCATCTACCGGCCTTTCGTCTGACTTATGGTTAAGATTTTAGCATAAAATTTTATTAGAAAACAGTAAGAAGAAGGTGAGGTGATTCCTATACCTAGAAAACAAATTAAAAAGCCCGAAGGTTAATCTGCCTTCGGGCTTGAGTAAAAACTTTATTCCTTCTGCTCTTGCT
>DUMX01000012.1 GCA_012839665.1 Gelria sp. | reverse complement strand
TCCGAAGCAGGTGCGTTATTTTCCGACTAAAGCGGAGTGCCTGGAATTCTTGCAGGATAGAATTAATAACACCTGGACTATGTTATTTAAGGGTTCCCGGGGGATGCAACTGGAAACCCTGGTTGACGCGCTGTTCGCTAAAGGGTTAATAAGAAAATAGAGTTTAATTCTTAATTGAAACGATTCGGGGAGGTAAATGATTGCAGGGATATGTAATAAATGCTTTAATTGCTGCCGTAATAGCTATAGTAGTTTCTGCCTTTATGGGACCCTTAATGATACCGTTTTTACAGCGTTTAAAAGTAGGGCAGAATATAAGGGAAGATGGACCGGAGCGGCACTATGCCAAGGCAGGAACGCCTACTATGGGTGGCATAATTATTATCACCGCAGTAATGATAGCTACATTTATCATGGCGGGTACCAGCCCGGAAGCGCTCAGTGCAGTATTTGTAATGATTGCTTTTGGAGCGGTGGGCTTTTGGGATGACTATATTAAAGTAGTACTTAAACGTTCTCTCGGTTTACGGGCGCGAGAAAAACTACTTTTGCAGCTTTTAATTGGTCTTTTATTTGGATTACTGCTGATTTATTATCTTCATCGGGGTACAGAAATTATCATTCCCTTTAGTGGTACAGTTATTGATTTAGGGTACATATATATTCCATTTCTCATCCTGGTATTAATATCTGCCTCTAATGCTGTAAACCTCACTGATGGTTTGGACGGACTGGCTTCCGGAGTTACTTTTTTTGTAGCTCTGGCTTATGCCCTGGTTTGCCTTATGGTTTCAAACTACCAGCTTACGGTATTTTGCGGAGCTCTAGCCGGAGCTTGTATTGGTTTCCTTATTTTCAACCATTACCCTGCCCGGGTATTTATGGGAGATACCGGTTCTATGGCTTTAGGAGGAGCGATAGGAGCAGTAGCTGCCATAAGTCGTTCTGAAATTGCTTTACTTATTATTGGTGGTATATATGTAATTGAGGCTCTAAGCGTAATTATTCAAGTTGTTTCATTTCAAACTACCGGTAAGCGAGTTTTTCTCATGTCACCCTTACACCATCATTTTGAACTAAAAGGCTGGTCTGAGGTCAAAATAGTCAGAGTTTTTTCTATATTATCCTTCCTTTTTGCTATAGTAGGTTTACTGGGCTTCAAAGGTATAGGAATTAGATAGGAAGTGTAGTTATAGTGGAATTTAAAGGCAAGAGAATTTTAGTAGTTGGAATAGCCCGCAGCGGAATAGCTGTAGCCAAATCTCTGACCAGAAGAGAGGCTGTTCTTTTTGCCTGTGACCAAAAAACCAGGGATGAATTAGGTGACATTCTAGCAGAAATGGAAACACTGGGGGTAGAAGTGTATACCGGTAGTTACCCCACGGTTAGTCCGGATAGGTTTGACCTGGTAGTTGCCAGTCCGGGCGTACCCCTGGACATAGACCCCCTCGTTCAGGCGCGTAACATCGGAACGCCGATAATAGGTGAGTTGGAGTTGGCTTATCTGCTTAAACCGGATACTGTAGACCTGTATGCTATAACTGGTACTAACGGTAAGAC
>DUMX01000207.1 GCA_012839665.1 Gelria sp. | reverse complement strand
GTTAAAAGCTGTTACAGCATTGGTTCCCGGGCTGGTTTTTGTGGCTATTGGTATTATTGAGTTAATGCGAAAATAGGTTTATTTTAAAAAAATCTGTGCTAATCCTAAAAAATCTGTGTAATCTGTGTCTATTAAAGTTCTATTTTCGCATTAACTCAATAATACCAATAGCCACAAAAACCAGCCCGGGAACCAATGCTGTAACAGCTTTTAACTCCACGGCATTTATTTTACTTCCCAGGAAAATCCCGCTATTAACTAATATAAATTTTAACATACCAACACATACAGCTGTATATAAAATGTTGCTTCCGGTCATAGCAATTCCTATACCTGCACCTAGCGCATCCATAGCCAGAGCTAATCCCAGGAAAAAGGCTTCAGTTGTACTTATTTCACCGGAACAATCAAAATCTGCCCGAGACGGTTGTTTAAGTATCTGCACAATTATACCCAGCGGTTTTATACTGAATGCTAAGAGGGGTTTTTCCTGATCATTTTCCAGGGAATTGATTTTATTTTTACCCGCCTGCAGGAGAAAGTAAACTCCCAGAGCCAGGATTATAATGGCACCCACATACGAGGACATCTGGGGAGAAAGCAATTCGGCCAGGCCTTTACCACAGAGCATGGATAAGCTTACCGCCAGAGCTGAAGCTAAAGATATTACCAACAAAGAAAAGACGGGTATCCTGATCTTAGCTATGCCATAAGCTATTCCTACCGCAAAACCATCTGCACTTACTGCCAGAGCAAATAAGGCTATAGTCAGGTAATTCATAGGCAACACTCCTATCCATTATAAGCAGGGTTCAATCTACTATATGGACAAAAGTGTCAAAGTGTTACCTGGGCTTTAATGCTGGCAGTTAGCACAAAAATGAGTACTGCGTCCAGCTAAGCGAATTCGCTGGATAAGGTTGCCACACTGTGGACAAGGCTGGTTATATCTCCCATAAACTTTAAGATAATTCTGGAAACCACCACTTTCGTTAAACGCATCCCGGTAATCACGAAAAGTAGTACCCCGGAGTTCAATACCCTGGCGCAAAACCTTCCTTATAGAGCGATGGAGTTTTTTTATCTCCTGCTGGGATAGTGAGCCTCCCGGGCGATTCGGGCGGATACCGGCAGCAAAAAGCGCTTCATCAGCATATATATTACCGATACCACTGATGAGATGCTGATTTAACAACAAGTTCTTAACCGGGGCTTTACGTTGTTTAAGAATATCTCCCAAATAGGCAGCGGTAAAACTAGTAGATAAGGGTTCTCTTCCCATATGCCGAAAAAAGTGCTCCCGGTCTCTTACCAACCATACTCCGCCAAAACGACGGGTATCCTGGTAAATTAAGTTGGTGTCATTGTCAAGATGTACAATTACATGAATATGTTTTTCTACTGGTTCCCGGGCTGCAGTTAGCATGTAGAAGCGACCGCTCATGCCCAAATGAAAAATGAGGTTAAGATCACGCCCTGGTTCAAAAACCAGGAATTTTCCACGGCGGCAGATGTTTTTAATAGTCCTGCCGTGGAGTTCTTCCACTTCATATTCTTGTAAACGCAGGATATCCTTCCGCCTGATATCTATATTCTTAATACTGGCCCCCCTATTAACCTGCAGGGCTCTTACAATTGTCTCTACTTCCGGAAGTTCAGGCATCTTACTCCACCTTGAATTCCACCATATCGTACCAGTTACGGCCGATATTAAGCGATACTTGCAAAGGTACTCTAAGCTGGCAGGCGTTTTCCATGCAGTTCTTAAGTAATTCCGCTGTTTCTTCCACTTCAGTAAGTGGTACCTCTAAAACCAATTCGTCATGCACCTGTAGTAATAGTCTAGCCTGTAGTTCCCGCTCCTTAAGCTGGTTGAAAACCTTAATCATCGCCAGCTTAATTATATCGGCTGATGTACCCTGAATAGGGGTATTTAGAGCCATCCGCCGGGCAAAAGCCTGCTGCATTTTATTTTTAGCATTAAGGTTGGGCAAATAGCGCCGCCTTTTCAAATATGTTTCTACATAGCCATACTTCTGGCCAAATCTAACGATATCTTCCATATATTGTTTAACCCCCGGATAGGAATTCAGATAATTATCTATATAGCGGCGGGCTTCCTTACGGCTTACCCCGGTATCCCGGGAAAGGCCGAAGTCACTTATGCCATAAATAATCCCAAAATTGACTGCTTTAGCCCGCTGACGTAATTCGCTATCCACCTGTTCCAGGGGAACGTGAAATATCTGGGCAGCCGTCCGGGTATGAATATCGATGTTCTGGTGGAAAGTCTTTATCAAGGTCTCATCCCCGCTGATATGGGCCAGAGCTCGTAAATCAATCTGGGAGTAATCAGCTGCCATCAACACATGGTCGTCATTAGCTACGGTAAAGGCCTTACGAATACGGCGCCCCTCTTCCATCTTAATGGGTATATTTTGCAGGTTAGGTTCCACACTGGACAGACGGCCGGTAGCGGTCTGCGCCTGTTTAAATATGGTGTGTATCCGCCCGGTATCCGGGTGAATTAGCTCCTGCAGAGCATCTACATAAGTTGATTTTAGCTTGGTAAGCTGCCGATAGTTTAAGATATAAGCAATGATTTCATGGTCATCATAGAGCTCTTCCAGCACTTCAGCACCAGTACCATAACCAGTTTTAATCTTTTTCACTACCCGCAGTCCCAAGTCCTCAAATAGTACTTTCCCTAACTGTTTGGGTGAATTTATGTTAAATTCCTGCCCTGCTAATTCAAATATCTGTCTTTCAGCGTACTCTATTCCCTCCGCCATCTCCCCGGATATTTGTTGCAGGTTTTCCCGTTCTACCTTGATGCCGGTAAACTCCATATGAGCCAGTACCTCTGATACTGGCATTTCCACCTCTTTTAGCAAAGACTCTTGCTCCGAGGAAATATTAGCCTCCAGACGATCAAGTAAGGAACGAAGACGAGAAACTAAAAGTGCCGGATGCTTATCAGGTACATTAATATCCAGATATTTAAAAATTACAGCAGCTAAATCATCTCCTTCAAAACTGGGGGCGTCTATATAAGCTGCCAACATAGTATCTCCGGCTATACCCTGTAATTTCAGCCCATACCTCATTAGCAATACTTGAGCATACTTGGCATTATGCAGGTATTTAAAGATTTCAGCCGCCTCCAGCAAGGGCCTTACCCATTCCAGGCGATAATTGGCCCGCTCCCCTACTGGTAAATGATACACCTGCCCGTTCTGCTCGAAATATATACCCTTAATTTTAGCCCACATAGGGTGATGGTAATCGCTGTCAATATATATAGACAGCGGTAGCTCAAGGTCCAGAGCAGCCCTGAACTCTGTCACCTGTTCCTCTGTTTCCAAATCTATAACCCTGATATCATCAATACTTACTTCTCGGCCAGTCTGACTACTTTCCTGCAGGGCATTAAGAAAGTTATTAAATTCTAGTTGTTTATATAATTCCACTAAACGGTCGCGGTCGGGCTCTTCTACCTTGAATTTATCTAAATCCCATTCCAGTTCCATATTGGTGACAATAGTAGCCAGCTTACGGCTCATGAAGGCCTGGTCCCGGTTCTCCGTTAGCCTTTCTACCAGTTTAGGCCCACTAACCTCTTCCAGGTGATGATAAAGATTTTCGATATTACCATATTCTTTTATCAGTTTGACTGCTGTTTTAACTCCTACCCCTGGTACCCCGGGGATATTATCAGAAGCATCTCCCATCAAAGCCTTAATCTCAATCATTTGTCCGGGCTCGACTTCCCATTTCTCTCTCACCTGCTGAGGATTATAAATTTGCATTTCACTAATACCCTTTTTAGTCATTAATACCTGTACCTGATCAGATACTAATTGCAAGGTATCTTTATCTCCGGTAACAATTAAACAATCCAAATTATCTTCCTGTGCCCGCTTGCTCAAAGTACCTATAATATCATCAGCCTCGTAGCCAGGTTTTTCGATATAATGGACGTTTAAGGCATCGAGTACATCGCGTAAAAGTTGAAACTGCCCTTTCAGTTCCTCCGGCGGAGCCGAGCGATTAGCCTTATATTCGTTATATATTTCACTGCGAAAGGTTTTGCGGTCTACATCAAAAGCCACCACAATGTGGCTGGGCTGCTCGCTGGCTGTTATCCGATTAAACATGGTAAGAAAGCCATACACCCCATTAGTGTATACCCCTTCCCGGTTATGCAACAAAGGCAGTGCATAAAAAGCACGATATAAGAGACTGTTCCCATCAATTAACATTAACTTCTTCTCCGACATGATAACCCACCTTTATTCCATTCAGGCAGCCGTCAAGCTACCTTACGAATCTTTTGCTAATTATAACACTCCCCCAAAGGAAGAAAAAATCCAGGATAATAAAAAAGGCAGGAATCTCTCCTGCCTTTCCTGCCTTAATACTTTTATTAATTAGGGGCTAACTTCACCCACGAAGTAAATCTCCAATGTAGTCATTTCTAACTCTTTATCCAGAGCTAACTTCTGCTGTAAATAATCCTGAAGTTGTTGTTCAACTTCATCCAGCTTGCACTGATCGGTGCATCCTGTCTGCTGCAGGGTTTCTTTTTCTTTATGCAATAAGCTGATTTGCTTTTCTACTTCACTATACTGTTGGGTAAACTCCAACTGATTGTGCAGAGGTGTACTACTCTTACCTATCCCACTCAACTGGCTCATTACTTTATCTACATCTTTATTTTTTACTTTAATAGTCAATCCATAACTATTCGGTCCTGACATAGCCCGGGGTACATCACTGGATGCATATTCCCATCCATTACTTTGGGCTAGTTGTAGTACCTTATTTGCTGATTCAGCAGCATTCTTAACCATAATCCGGGTAGAATACACATCCGCTAACTTGGGGGATACCTTTGTGGATGAAGTTACCTCAGCATTATCCCCATCTACTTTTGTATCCGTTTTATTTCCAGCTACATTTTTGGGGTTACTCCCAGGAGTTACCCCGGTTTCTCCTTCCGGGTCCTCCAATGGCACATTATCTTCCCTGGCTATATTCTCTTTATCCCCACCACATATGCGGTCAATTATTTCATTAATAGCTACCGCTGGCTTGTTATTAATATCTTTATCATGGTTTCCCTGCCAGGAAGCAACCATAGGGCTGATAGGTAAAACACTGCTAGCGTAAATTCCTACTGCCAGAGCAATACCTGCCACGCCGGCAGCAATCCAACCTTGCTTCTTGGGAGTTTTGATTTCCCGGGGCCTTATCAAATGTTTCTTCTCTTCTATCAGACGTTTGTGCAAATCTGTACTAAACTGTTCTGGTAATTTAGGAGATGGAAGGTTTTTCAGAGCAACACAAAAAGCCTTCAAGTGTTCCAGTTCACTCTGACACTGCGAACAATTCTCAAGGTGAGCCTTAATAATCTTATTCTCTTTTTCACTGGTCATGCCATCAACATATGGCGATAGCATTTCCTTTATTTGCTCACATCTCATGACCCTTCCTCCTCGCTTTCTTAGACGAGAATCTAGGGTAAAAGTTCCCTATCAGTAATTTTTTTTCGCAGCACATTCCGGGCTCGACTAATCCTTGACTTTACAGTTCCCATTGAACAGTTCATCACTTCGGCAATCTCTTCATAAGTAAAACCCATAATATCACGTAAGATTATTGCGTTTTTATGTTCAGGTTTCATTTCGTCTAGTAACTGTTGTATGTATTGAGAAAATTCTTTTTGTTCATATATTACGTCTACGCCAGGAGAACTGTCCGCAATTTCTTTTTCTACCTCATCCCCTTCCTGAGTAGCCAGTGGTTCATCCAGAGATAAAGCTACAATTCTTCGCTTTCGTCGTCGCAACTCGTCCAGGCAAACATTAGCAGTAACTCGATAAAGCCAGGTACTGAAACTGGATTTTCCCTTGAAGGTACGTAAAGAACGAAAAGCCTTGATAAACGCTTCCTGCGCCATATCATAGGCATCTTCCTCATTACCCATATAACGAAAAGCCAGGG
Source organism: Gelria sp. (assembly GCA_012839665.1). Classification (GTDB taxonomy): domain Bacteria; phylum Bacillota; class Syntrophomonadia; order Syntrophomonadales; family Syntrophomonadaceae; genus UBA4844. Next base: position 473 of record DUMX01000207.1, on the reverse strand, counting down.
CATATATTTTGTTGTGATACTGTAAAACTAGCTCTTCAAAAGCACGGGTATCACCCTGAATGCTTTGTTTAACTAGCTCTTCTTCTGAATACATTATAATGCTCCCTTTTTTTATATAAAAATAATGGAGATAATAAAAAATATTTACTTTAAAGTTAAGTGCCGTTAAGGGCACCAGTTTACCAATAAAAACATCCTGAATCTGCTGGTCAGGGATTTTAGCAATTAAAATCTATCTTATGTAACTATAATACTATACTACAAAGTTTCAACACATTTATATAAATTCCTTTTACATGGTATCGCCTTGTTATAACAAATGCCCTATTATACGGACTTTATGGGATTTCGAGGAATTTTAGTAAGGTTTTATTTTGAATAAAATTTTGATTTAAATAAATTATTTATCAAAAAAGGATTTATGTTCCTTAATATATCTGTTATAATTTACCTAGTTATATAATTAATACAAT
>DUMX01000206.1 GCA_012839665.1 Gelria sp. | reverse complement strand
CAACCCCTGATGCCCGGCTACATAAATCCTGGCGTTTTTATCCATAGGCAATTCCTCTAATTCCCTTATAGTGACCAGCATCCTGTAAAATTTTTTCCTGCCGGGCCAAATCAAAGTCGTGGTCTACCATCATTTTCACCAGTTCCTTAAAATTAACTTGTGGGGACCAACCTAATTTTTCCCGGGCCCGGGACGCATCTCCCTGAAGGTAATCAACTTCACTGGGTCGGAAATAGCGCTGGTCTATAGAAACATAGTCCTGCCAACGTAAATCTAAATAGGAAAAACACTCTTCTAGAAATTCCCTTACCGAATGGGATTCTCCAGTACAAATTACAAAATCCTCTGGTTCATCCTGCTGCAACATCAACCACATGGCCTTAACATAATCCCCAGCAAACCCCCAATCCCGTTTAGCATCCAGGTTACCCAGGTAAAGTCTATCCTGAAGGCCCATTTTTATCCGGGTAGCTGCCCGGCTTATTTTACGAGTAACAAAAGTTTCTCCCCGGCGAGGAGACTCATGGTTAAAAAGAATGCCACTGGCAACAAACATGCCATACGCTTCGCGATAATTTTTAGCATACCAGTAGGCGGCTACCTTGGATACGGCATAGGGACTGCGGGGGTAGAAAGGAGTTGACTCATTTTGCGGAGGAGGAGAAGCTCCAAACATCTCCGAAGAGGCAGCCTGGTACATACGTACCTGTTTGCCCGCGACTTCCATGTAATCGCGCAAAGCCTCCAACAAACGTAAAGTACCCATAGCCACAGTATCAGCCGTGTATTCCGGTTGTTCAAAAGATACCTTCACATGAGACTGAGCAGCCAGATTATATACCTCATCCGGCTCCACCCGCTGTAATATTCTTCTTAATCCGGTGCCATCAGTTAAATCACCGTAGTGCAGGTATAGAGGCAGGTTGGATTGATGAGGGTCCTGATAAAGGTGGTCGATACGGTCAGTATTAAAGATTGAAGTCCGGCGTATAATCCCATGCACCTGATAACCCTGGCTGATTAAAAACTCCGCCAAATAAGACCCATCCTGCCCGGTTATCCCAGTAATCAAAGCCCTTTTTCCCCGTAACGAATTATCGGTTTTATTAATAATATTATCCATTACCATGCCGTAACCACTTCCCGGAAATCATCCACCTGGCCTATAACCTGGCAATATCTTAAATACTCATCCTCCTCCACCCTCCAAGTATGAGTATATGTCTGCGCCCGTCTAACACAGGCAAAATTGTACTTATTGGTGGAATACATCCTGATTCCCAGCCGGTTACAATTGCGCTGAAAATCCGTATCCTCCCCCTGGCTAATATGCTTGAAACGCACCCGATTAAATACCCTTTTATTTATAACCATAGTCGCTCCAGCCAGCATACCAATAAAACGCTCTTCCTGATTTTGATGAGCTATAGCCAGGGTATTACTACCTTCAAAATAAACAAACATACTGCATTTCCCTACAATATCAGCCCCGGTTACCTTGAGGGCATCTACCGCCTGCTGCAGATAAGGACCAGCATAATAATCATCATCATCAAATTTGGCCACATAACCATACCGGGCCTGTTTGACCCCGTAATTAAGACATTCCCCCAGTGTAACTGATTCATCCAGCTGATACACCCTTACATTAGGATAAGACCGGGCCCATACCTCCCATTCACCCAGGTTAGCAGCATTATTGTTAAGTATGATAATTAGCTCTACCGGACCGTAATGCTGGCGCATGTAATTCCCTATAATCCTTTCCTGGTATTCAGGCCGATTGGTACAGGTTATAACTGATACCCCATCAACAAAACGGTTATCATTCCTCCTCGTTCTAATCGGAGCTCCGTACTTAACCTGAGACTGCATGCTGTTTCCGAATACCAGATTAACTGGTTTAGCCCGGGTTACTTTTATTTTCACCATGCTGGTATCCTCCCGTTCTTATATAATAAACTTGAAAAAATCAGTCTCAATACCCATAATATGAGAAAACCCCAACTACTGTGACGACTAATACAAATAAAAAACAGGCCCCCCGGCCTGTTTTTTCAACCGTACTATGTCATTTTAAAATCTGTTTTAATTTATTAATTGCTCGTTTTTCAATTCGGGATATCTGTACCTGGGAAACACCTAAATCATCAGCAATGCAAGATTGAGTTTCATCCTTAAAAAACCGCCTTAAAATTACTTCCTGTTCTCGGGGCTCCAACTGCGCCAAAGCCTCACGCAGAGCCAGTTTCTCCAGCAACAACACATTACCCTCGTCATTGGCCAAGCGGTCAATCAGGGATAACTGCTCCTTTTCCTCCCCCGGCATTACATCATGCATATAGACAGGAGCCTGGCAGGCCTCCATAGCTACCACAATTTCCTCCTTATCTATTTCCAGCAAACTGGCAATTTCATTTACACCCGGTTCCCGCCCCAGGTCCCCTCGTAGTTTGTCCTGAGCCCAGCGAATTTTAGTATAAGTTTCTTTCAAATTACGCTGAACCTTAACTATACCATCATCACGCAGGAATTTTTTAATTTCACCGATTATCATCGGAACTGCATAAGTTGAAAAGCGAACATTAAAGCTAAAATCGAATTTATCTATAGCCTTCAGTAAACCAATAGACCCCACCTGGAAAAGGTCTTCATAATCATAAAACGAATTTTTAAACCTTTCCAAAACCATATATATCAAGCCTACATTAACTTCATATATCCGGTCTCGGGCATCTATATCACCCTCCTGCGCTAAACGCAGAAGAGCTTCATTATCTTCATAAGAATTTGGTGAGGACATAGCCATCCCCCTTTTAAGCATAAGCTTGCCGTTCCCGATTTAGAAAATGGCGCTTCAATAGGACGCTAGTCCCCTCCCGGGGCTGACTGCTAATCTCCATTTCGTCCATAAAAGATTTCATAAAGGTAAAGCCCAGTCCCATCCGATTAGGGTCACTGGAATAGCTGGGCTGTAATGCCTGTTCCAGATTTTCAATACCTTTGCCATAATCCTTTATCGTTAGTTCCAGAGAACGGTCATCCCGAAGGCTGGCCATGATTTCGATTTTACCATCATTACGGTTCCCGTAACCATGAATGATGCAATTAGATACGGCTTCAGATACTACCAGCTTGATTTCTTCGATATCATCCAGGGTGCAATTTAACTGGGAAACGAAGGCCCCCACACAAGAACGGGCAAAAGAAACATTCTCCGGTAAACTGGGAAATTCAAAATGTACATAATTTATAATACTCATTAACGTGCCAACCCTAAGGCTGGTCTCCACCTCCCTTTTACAGGTTTATTATATCCTGTTCACTGCTATACATAGGAACCAGTCGGTTAACCCCGGAGAAATGCAGAATCTTTTCTACCGGATTTTTGGCCCCTACAATAAACATACGCCCGTTTACAGCAGATACCTTCTTATACCTGCCTATAATTACCCCTAATCCGGAACTATCTATAAAAGTTACCTTTTCCAGATTAAAAATAAGGTTTTTAATGCTATTCTCCTCCAGGCGCCGGTCTATCTCCTGCCTCATTTTATCAGCAACAAGCATGTCCAACTCACCTTTAATCCGTACTACCAATGTATTCCGAATCGTTTTATACTCTACCTCCATTTTCTCATCCCCTTCTTGCCTGGTATAACACAGTATAGTTTCTACAAGAAGGGAATATCTCCTTCCACAAAATTCCATTTATAATAGATAGATTTCGCCAAGCATTTTCATTATTTGTTTAAATAAGCCGGCCCGAGGTACGTCCTGAGCAGCTAACAGGTTAACTTTTTTATACAATTCCCCATCGTTATATACCAGGTATTCCCCCAGTTTTTGACCCTTCTTTACCGGTGCATCTATATAGTCAGACAGAGCCAACTCCGCTTTAATCTTTTTCTCATCGCCTTTCTTAACAATAGCGCCAACATCGTCTTCAGTTATAACTTCGACATTATCCTGTGTTCCCTTTCCTATTTTGACTACCCCACAAACAGTTCCCCGGGGAGTAATATTTTTGTAGGCATAACGAGCAAACCCGTAGTTAAATAGCTTCATAGTGTCCCTAAAATTACCGTGTTTCTCGGGAGAAGCCATTACCACCCCGATTAAACGCAAACCATCTCTTTTGGCACTGGCGGTCAGACAATACTTGGCTTCATCAGTCCAACCAGTTTTAAAGCCATCTGTACCTTGATACCACCATAATAACTTATTAGTATTATATAATTTAAACTCACCCTGACGCAGGTCATATTCTTTAATCGAGGTATACTCCAAAATTTTAGGATAGTTCAAGGCCTGCCGGGCCATAACTGCCATATCATAAGCACTGGTATAATGTTTGGGAGCAGACAATCCATAAGAATTGACAAAATGGGTATTCTTTAACCCCAACATTTTAGCTTCCCGATTCATACGAGCTACGAAGTTCTTATGCGTACCTTCCAGGTGTTCAGCAACAGCAACACAGGCATCATTAGCTGAACCTACTGCAATTGCTATTAGCATATCCTCATAGGTCATTTCCTCGCCCGGTTCCAGATAAATCTGGGACCCTCCCATTTTCCAGGCCTCTTCACTGGTAACTACTTTGTCTTTTAATCCTACTTTGCCACTCTGCAAATCTTCAACTGCCAGAATCAAGGTCATTAACTTGGTCATACTGGCCGGAGCCAGCCTTTTATTTTCGTTGGCAGCCAGCAAAACCTTGCCCGAATCAGCATCCATAAGTACATAAGCCTCGGCTTTAACATCTACTGTATCAGCATAAAGCAGGGCAGGAGTAAATAAACTTATCAAAAAAACAAGAGTAACTATCAGGCCAATTTTCCTTTTCCAAGGCATAAAGATATACACCCCCTTGAATAATCATTATTAAATTATATTTATGTACAACAACGATTATGCCAGCAGATTTCATAAGTCCGGGGACAATGAAATAACTCCGAGGCAAGCCCCGGAGTTATTTCTAATCTAACAGGCGGTACTCGATGCGGTCCAGTTGCTTCTTGATAGAGTAGAAGAAAGTGCCGATTTGTAGACCTGACTTCATTATACTTTCCGCTTCAGTCAGCGGTTTCTTCTCTTCTTCCGTTAAAAACTCTGCCAGTCTTTTCCCCACTGCCTCGCTCTGTATAGCACTTCTGGCCATCTTATTCAACCTGCCCTTAATTAACGGCGGCGCTGGCTCATTTGCTGATGAAGTTTAATGTAGCTGAAATGATTTACAATCATAAGAATCATGTTGTTTTTAGTAGCCATGCGCAAAACACTTAGATTCAACAGGCCAGCAATCTCCAGTAACTCCGACCTGGTAAACTTCCCCAGACTTACTGGATCACCTATCAAACAAATAGAAGTTTGCCAGCTTTATTGCAAAATGATTTGATCCATTTGCTGAAAAAAATCCTGAATATCCTTTTTTATAGACCTGGCGATGACCCGTAAATTTGCCAACAATGCTTGTTAGGTCCGGGTCTATCCCCGGACTTACTGTTTAACTAACTATCTCGTTTTTCAGCTTCTGGATAGTTTCCAGAGGCAGGCCAGTAATCTTCGCAACAAATTCTACGTCTGCTCCTTCTAATAAGGCATTACGGGCTGTCTCCCGCTTCCCTTCTCGCTTGCCTTCCCGTTTCCCTTCCCGTTTCCCTTCCCGCTTGCCTTTCAGCTCGGCTTCGTAAAGATCGGAATTCCTGTCCATGATGGCTTTTAGCCTTTGTTCATAGATTTCTTTGGCACGGGGATCAGATGCCATTTTTTCTAATGCTTTCCTGGCCTCTGCTATGGCTGGATCTTCTTCTGACAATCTTTCCAGCAGTTCCATGTTATCCCATCCTTTCAGAAACATTACCCACCGGTCCAGTGGGTTTTCGTAATCTGCCAATTCGGCATTAAGTTTGGGTAATTCTATGAAATGTATCTCTATGGCATCGGTTAAATCAAAATTCTCATCGCATTCCCGTAGTCTGAATCTGGTATGATAGTTTTGACTATCTTTGACGCGGACAAAATCCAGTATGTTTATGCCTATGGCTCGGTTGAGGTCCTGATATCTTCCCCGGGTGATTTTCTGGTCTCCGAATATACGGCAGATGTAGAAGGTGCTGCGCCTTTCCATGTTGGCCCGGTCTCCAATCTGCATTTCTATGTCCACCAGTTCTCCACTGCCCAATTGTACCTTTATATCAAGTATACCGTAGCTGTCGTCTATATACTCTTGTTCCAGGTAAGGATTTAATATTTGTACTGCTACAATCTTTCGTTCTCCAATCCAACCTAATACAGCATTTAGTAAGCTTATCAGTATGTGTTTGTTTTCTTCAGCACCGAAGACCTGTTTAAATACTACATCGACTTTGGGATCCAGCATCTCGGGCAAACCAGTCACCACCTCTTTTGGGTTCATTTTATCATACCGCATTCGGAATGGGGGGATTAATATAGGTAGTTTTAATTTGAGAATTACGGCAGGATTAATGTGACAATTCAAAAGTTACCGTTTATGTGTTTCGCGAATAAGTCCGGGGCTGTCCCCGGACTTACTGTTTAACTTACTATCTCGTTTTTCAGCTTCTGGATGGTTTCCAGAGGCAGGCCAATAATCTCTGCAACAAATTCTACATCAGCACCCTTTAACAAGGCATTTCGAGCTGTCTCCAGTTTACCCTCTTTCATGCCCTCTTCTCTGAACCACTGTTCAATCTGGGTCATGCGTAACACCTCCAGTATTCTTCTCTTATATTCTTCTGGTAGAAATTTATCGGTTATAGCTACCAGGGCACCAATGGCGAAGTTGGTGTGTTTGCTTTTGCTGACCTTGGCCAGCTCAGCGGCCTGTATGTCCATGTCTTTTTCTGGTTGTTTGCTTTTCATCAAGGGTAGGAAAATTAGTTTTTGCAGGTCAGCTTCGTCTAGTGGTTCTTCGTGGTCAATTTTGTCCTTCAGCCGATTGTATTCGGCATCACCATCCATGTCTTTTAAGTAAACGTTGGTTACTTTGTAGGTGAGTGAGCCCTTAGTAAGCAGGTCGGGGGCATTTTGTATGCTTCCTGAGTATATTATAGCTGTACTTACATCCCGGTTATGCCGCTCGACTATCCTGGCTCCGTAAAAGGCCACCCGCCTTAGTAAGTCCTTCGGTACTGTGGTCTGGAATTCCAAATGCAGCAAGGTCTCGTCTTCTAATAGAAATACGAAGTCCAGTCGTTTCTCCCGGGCCTCCACCACCGGCAGTACCGTAGGCATGATGTCAACTATCCTGGCCGTTTTCAACCCGAGTATTTCCAGAGTTTTATCTTTAAACATTTCTGCAGTAGCTTTCATGATGATATCGGTGTTATGGCCGCTTATATTGGTTTCCAGGTTCACCACCTGCCTTCCTGTAAATATTATACTATAAAGGTCAGGGGAGGCGACTGTTATTCTGAATAAATCCGGGGACTTTGCCCCGGACTTATTGCTCAGTACTCCCGGCTCGGGAGGGTAATTATAGCCTCACGCAGCCGAGCCGGGAGTACTGAGCAATAAGTCCGGGGCAAAGTCCCCGGATTTATTCAGAATAACAGTCGCCTCCCCTGACCTTTATAGTATAATATT
>DUMX01000205.1 GCA_012839665.1 Gelria sp. | reverse complement strand
TCTGGGCCATATTATTGTTGATGCTGATACCCGCCAGGGAATTGATGTCTTGCAGGGAAAAATCGTAAGTGCCTCTATTCAGGCCATCAAGCGGGGGAAACCCGGACAACCAGGTGAAAAAATAGGAATCTTTAATAGCAATGGGCAAATTGAAGGGAATATAACTAAGAACACATTTTACGGTATCTATGGTAAGACCGGGGCCGAAATTAATAATCCCATTTCGTCTTATACTATGGAGGTAGGGTATGCCCACCAAATTCGGGAAGGGCCTGCCGAAATATACACAGTGGTAAATGGAGAGGATATAGAAAAATTTAGCATAATAATTGAGAAAGTATACCCGGAACGCAATGATGGTAAAGGCATGATAATCAGGGTTACTGACCCTCGTTTGCTCAACTTGAGCGGCGGTATTGTGCAGGGTATGAGCGGAAGTCCTATTATTCAGGATTCTAAAATTATTGGAGCGGTAACTCATGTATTTCTTAACGACCCCCAACGGGGTTACGGTATTTTTATGGATAGTATGCTGTCGGAAATGACCGATTTAAATACTACTCAAAAAAGAGTTTCGACAAACTTAAACTGGACTGAATTGAAATCAATAGCCCATTACGCTTATATTTCCTGTATAATGTAAACAAAGTATCAGTTTATCCGTTGTGTATTTATCTGTATCATTATGTTAGTGACTGCGGGATATTAGGTTAATTTAGTGGAAAGAAAAAGAAGGAAAACCCTGGTCTACCGTCGAAAACCGTTAAAAATCAGATATATAAAGGGATGAGGGGGAATAAATCTGTATGTTAAGTGAATCTAATCAAATTAAGGTTCTAGTTGCAGATGACAACCGTGAATTTTGCGGGATTTTAAGCGACTATTTCTCCAATGAGCCTGATTTTGAAATGGTCGGTGTGTGTGCTAACGGTATGGAAGTGTTGGATGTTTTAGAGAAAAAGGAGGTTGAAGTGCTTATCCTGGACCTGATTATGCCATATATGGATGGCATTGGGGTCCTGGAAAAGATAAATGAACTTAATCTCCAGGTTCGTCCGAAGATTATTATACTTACGGCCTTTGGTCAGGAGAACATTACCCAGAAGGCTGTTCAATTGGGAGCCGATTACTATATCTTAAAACCTTTTAATCTGCAGGTACTCGGCGAACGGGTTAAACAGGTAGTAAGAGATGTTAAACCAAGGACAGATGGTGCTGTCCCTGTAGCTGTCAGTACGCAGCCATTATCACCAAAAAACCTTGAAGTAGAAGTGACAAAAGTAATTCACGAAATTGGAGTACCAGCACATGTGAAAGGGTATCAATATTTAAGGGATGCTATTATGCTGGTAGTAGACGAAATTAATTATCTGGGAGCAGTTACCAAGGAGCTTTATCCTACTATAGCTCAGAAATACGATACTACCCCCAGCCGGGTAGAACGGGCTATACGACACGCTATTGAATTGGCCTGGGATCGCGGCGATATAGATAAAATTAATAAGTTTTTTGGTTATACTATTAGCGGGGAAAAAGGCAAGCCCACTAATTCCGAATTTATAGCCATTATCGCCGACCGTTTACGTTTGGAAAACAAAGTCAGCTAAAAGCTGTTAATTGTATTATAAAAACACCTCTTGTTGATTGCTCCTGGTAACAACAAGAGGTATTTTTACGTCCAGTGTAAAGCTTTAGAGCAGCAGTACCTTGCAAGTTTTTCTTTATTCTGACTATATGATAATATTAGAACGGAATTAATAGGTTCAAGACATCGAGGTGGAAAATGAGTAGTATTGTAGGAAGGGCTCGTCTGGACCGACGTACTAAAAATCTGGTTAATCGGCTAAAAAGAAAGGATATAGCTGTTATTGACCATGATGATATTGACGAGGTGGCAGCCAATTCCCTGATTGATATACGGCCCCAGGCCATTATTAATACCCAGCCTTCAATAACCGGGCGTTACCCGGCTAAAGGTGCTTATAAAATACTTAAGGCTGGTATTCCGGTTATTGATGAAGTAGGGGAGCAGATATTTGAAGAAATCAGGGAAGGCAGTCTGATAGAAATAAAAGGGAATCAGGTTTTTAGTGCGAAAAGGCTGGTTGCCGAAGGTAAAGTTCTTACCCTGGATGCAGTTGAACGTAAGTTGCAGGAAGCTAACGAAAATATCCAGGTAGAGTTAGATAATTTCGTTGATAATACCCTGGAATATGCTAAAAAAGAAAAAGACATTTTACTGGGTAATCTGGAGGTACCTTATCTTAAAACTCATATATTAAACCGGCATGTACTTATAGTAGTTAGGGGAAGCAGTTATAAGGAAGATCTAAAAACTATAAGCTCGTATATTCAGGAAGAACGGCCAGTTTTAATAGGTGTTGACGGGGGAGCAGATGCCCTGTTGGAGTTTGGATTGAAACCGGATATTATTGTGGGTGATATGGACAGTGTTTCTGATACTGCCCTTTGTAGTGGTGCCGAAATAGTAGTTCATGCTTATGCTAATGGTAAGGCTCCGGGATTAGAGCGGGTACAGTCTATGGATTTGGAAGCCAGTGTGTGTCCTATGCCTGGTACCAGCGAAGATTTGGCTATGATACTGGCCTGGGAATATGGTGCCAGTTTAATTGTAGCAGTTGGAACCCATTCCAATATGATTGATTTCCTGGAGAAAGGTCGTAAGGGAATGGGCAGTACTTTCCTGGTCAGGTTGAAGGTGGGTTCTATACTTGTAGATGCCCGGGGGGTCAGCCAACTCTATAATCAGAGCTTGCAGAGCCGATATTTGTTGCAGTTACTGGTTGCTGCTCTGGTACCCATAGTTATTATTCTGTGGGTCTCACCGGCCAGCAAACCTTTTTTCCGTCTTTTAATGCTCCAGTTAAAATTATTGTTTGGGACTTAGAGGTACTGGTACCTTTGCGCCGGGCGAGGTGAAGAAAATTAATGATTGATTTAAAATATCATATTACCTCCATAGTTGCTGTTTTTCTGGCTTTAGGTTTAGGCATACTTATTGGCAGTTCTATTGTAGGCGATAACCTGATAGTGGACCAACAACAAAAGATAATTGACCGCCTGGAGGAACAGTTTTATGTTCTGCGGGACCGGGATAAAAAACTGGAGGCAGATAATGAGTACAAGGATACTATTATTAAAAATTATGAAAACTACAGCCAAACTGTACTTCCCCTGTTAGTTGCAGGCCGGTTGCCAGGCTATAAGGCAGCGGTGATTGTAACCGGGGATAGTGAGGTTCCCGCAGGTATGGCCAGTGCTCTCTCTACGGCCGGGGCAGAAGTAGTCAGTAAAACTGTGGTATTGGCTAATATGAATCTGGATTCAGCGGAGTTGCGGGAAAGCTTAATAGACTTTTACGGCTTGGAAGAGGAGGCCTCTCGGGATACTTTAAGGCAGTATCTGGCAGTTAGTGTAGCTGCAGTCATAAACGGGCAGGAGGACCCCAGCTTAATAAGTTTCCTGGAACAAAATGACCTGGTTAAATTCAGCGGCGATAATAGTATTCCAGTTAATGGTGTAATTTTACTGGGTGGTGCCAATAATCTAAATAGTTACCTGGTTGAGAGTTTTGACCAGGGTTTAATTACTTATTTTAATAATCAGGGTATAAGGGTATTTGGAGTTGAACAGTCCCAGGTGGCTCATTCTTATATCCCAGTTTACCAAAAAAACAATATTAGTACGGTAGATAACATTGACCTGAGTCCGGGGCAGATATCGCTGGTTTTGGCTATGGAGGGCGAAGCTGGTGATTACGGTATGAAGGCTACCGCCAAGAAGTTTATGCCTTCACTACCATTGTCCAGCCTGGGGGGAAGGTAATGCTATGACGGTTACAGTGGTGCTGCCAGCATTTAATGAAGAAACTAGAATAGTAGATACCTTGCAGGCAGTTAAAGGCTTGAGTCTGGTTGATGAGATTATAGTAGTTAATGATGGTTCTACGGACCGGACGGCAGAGCAGGCCAGCCAAATTGGGGTTACTCTAATTGACCTTCCCATTAATCGGGGTAAGGGAGGGGCTATGAATGCCGCTCTTCCTTATATTAATTCGGATATAGTAGTTTTTTTGGATGCTGATTTGGGGGCATCTGCGGCTGAGGCGGTTAAGATTATTCAGGTGGTCAAGGACGGGTTGTGTGACCTGGCTATAGCTGCTTTTCCTCCACCGGCTCGTAAGGGTGGATTTGGCCTGGTAAAAGGAACTGCTGCCTGGGCTATACGCCGGGCCGGCAAAATGGAAGCAACGTCTCCCTTGAGCGGGCAGCGGGCTATGACTGGTAGAGCATTGGAAATGCTTAGTCCTTTTGATGAAGACTACGGAGTGGAGCTGGGTATGACTATTAAAGCTCTGGCCCTGGGTTTACGGGTGCAGGAAGTACCCACTACTATGAGCCACAAAGAAACCGGGCGGGATATACAGGGTTTTTTACACCGGGGTAAGCAGTTTGTAGATGTTATCCGGGTATTAAATAAATTAAGGAGGAGTGGCTTTTGAGTATTGCGCTTATAGCTGGTCTGGCTATGCTGGTAGGCGCAGTTGCCGAGGTAGTAGCCTTATATTTCCTGCTTAATATGCTGTTGGAATCGGGTGCAGTAAGGACAAACTACCTGGGAAAAGACATACCGGTCAGTGCCGGTATTAGTTTTCCGGTAAGTGTAATTCTGGTATTTCTTTTTTATGTCTTGATACAGTATTATGACTCCTCTTTTCATATCTATTTGATTGGCATCATTTCTATCTGTTTCCTGGGTTTTATTGACGATATGCTGGGCCAGAGGGATACTCTGGGTTTTAAGGGCCATTTTACGGCTCTGTTTAAAGGGAAACTTACCACCGGGGGTTTGAAAGCCCTGGGTGGAGGTATAATCGCATTTTTTCTAGCCCTGTGTTCAGGGCATGGTTGGGTGGATGTTTTTATAAACACTCTTATCATTGCTCTTTTTACTAATATGCTCAATTTGCTGGATTTGCGGCCCGGAAGGGCTATTAAGGGTTATTTATTTTTTCTGGTGCTAATTATGCTTATGGCCGCCGGAAGGGTAAATTGGTTGTTAATTGCCCCCCTGCTAGGGGTGGTATTAGTATATTTTCCGGTTGATTTGAAGGCACAGGCGATGATGGGGGATGCAGGTTCGAACGTTTTAGGGCTTAGTTTGGGATATTTCAGTGTTATTTTTTTGTCCCTGCCTTATCGGGTGGGGGTATTATTATTTTTGATAGCTATACATATATATACGGAGAAGTATTCGTTAACCCGGACTATAGAACGGGTACCTTTTTTAAGGGCAATTGACCAGGCGGGGAGGAGTCGGGAAAATGGTTAATGAAGAACGACTGGTACAGCTTTTTATCCAATTGGTAGAGACCGATTCTATATCGGGACGGGAAGGAAAGGTTAGAGATTTTCTTAAACAATATTTTAGTCAGCGTGGTTTGCAGGTAGAAGAGGATAATGCTGGCGAGATTCTACAAGGTTCATCGGGAAACTTGCTGGTTAAGATAACAGGTACTGTAGATAAACCGCCTCTACTATTTGCTGCCCATATGGATACGGTAGAACCGGGGGAGGGAGTTAAGGCTGTAGTGGGAAACGACCGCATTATTCGCAGCCAGGGGGACACCGTATTAGGTGCTGATGATAAATCTGCAATAGCTGCTATGCTGGAGGCGGTGGAAATTATACGGGAAAGGCAATGGCCTCATCCCCCGCTGGAGTTCTTGTTTACGGTATCAGAAGAACAGGGGCTGATGGGGTCGAAGCTGTTTGATTTTACCCGATTGCAGTCAAAAATCGCCTATGTATTAGATGATAATAACGACCCGGGTACGATTGTTATAAAATCACCTTGTCAGAATGAGATTGAGTATATTGTTCAGGGGCAGGCAGCACATGCAGGCATGAACCCTGAAGACGGTGTTAATGCTATCCATTTAGCTGCTATGGCTCTGGCGAAAATGCCCTGCGGCCGCATTGATGAAGAAACCACCTGTAATTTTGGCATTATTGAAGGCGGTTGGGCCCGCAATATTGTGGCCGCCGAGTGCCGGATACACGGAGAAGCCCGCAGCCACAGCCGGGAGAAGCTGAATCATATAACTAATAGTTTGCAGAATACTTTTATAAATGAAATAGAGAGGTTGGGCGGACAGGCGGAAGTGAAAATTGACCTGCTTTATCCTGAAATAGCCCTGCAATCGGAAGAAGAGGTAGTACAGCGCGCGCAAAGGGCTATTCGCAAGCTGGGCCTGGAGCCGACCCTGGCAGCAACCGGTGGCGGCAGCGATGCCAGTGTTATTAATGGCGCCGGTATACGTTGTGCTAATCTGGGGGTAGGCATGAAAAATGTCCATACTACCGAGGAATATATTGCCATTGACGACCTGGTTATGGATGTACGGCTGATTTTGGCAATAATAGAGGAAAGCTGTTGATACGGGAATAGACACAGATAACACAGACCCTTCGGGCACAGATTAACACTGATTTTCTTATAGTCGGTAGCGGAGATTAAACGGAGGTAAGATGTTAGAGATTAAGCGGGGGAAGATAATAGAAGAATTGTTTGCCCGGGAAGGGATACAGGGGTTTCTGGTGGAAACTGAGGACGGGGAAGCCAGGTGTATAGCTTATCCGGATTTAACCGGTACCATAAGCCCGGGGGATGAGGTATTGCTTAATACCACCGCAGTTGCTTTGCAGCTGGGCAGCGGGGGGTATCATTACGTAATTGCCAATCTTAACTTAACCGGCAAGGACATGATTTCCGGGGGTCATATAATGAAGATGCGCTACACCCCTTTGCAGATTAAAACCCTGAGTGTGGAGGAAGAGGATAGTCCCTATCACCGGCAGATGGCAGCGGCGGATTCGCTGGAGAACATTCCGGTACTGGTGGCAACCCTTCATTCCATGCTGGCTCCTTTATGTTTGCACCTGAAAAAACAGGGATTCCGGCTGGCTTATGTTATGACTGACGGTGCTGCTCTGCCTTTGGTTTTCAGCCAAACTGTTGCCTACCTGAAACAACATGATATTATAGCCGGGACTGTAACTGTTGGCCATGCTTTTGGTGGGGATCTGGAAGCGGTAAATATTTATTCTGGTTTGCTGGCGGCCAGAAAAGTATTACAGGCGGATATTATTATTGTCAGCATGGGACCAGGCATAGTAGGGACCGGAACGCCCTGGGGATTTACCGGAATAGAACAGGGGCAAATACTTAATGCTGTACACAGCCTGGAGGGGATACCAGTTGCAGTACCGCGTATTAGTTTTGCGGACCCCAGGCCTCGGCATAGAGGCATCAGCCACCACAGCTTGACCGTTTTAGAACGAGTTTGCCTGGTAGAGGTGGTTGTACCACTGCCGGATTTACCTGCGGATAAAATGGGATATATCCTTAATCAGCTGCAAGCCCACAACTTAATGGAAAAACATACCATATGCCTGCAGGATAACCCGGAAATACTTGATATATTGCGTAATAGCGGTTTAAAGCACAGCACAATGGGGCGGGGTATAGAGCAGGAACAAGAGTTTTTCTTGGCCCTGGGTGCTGCTGCCCGGGCAGCAGAAAAATTAGCCCGGAAACAAAAATTAAACCGGATTTATACCGTTTAGTGCAGATGACAGCGGATGAATTCCGCCAGGGTAGTTGAGCTTGGATAATTAGCCAGGAATCGGGGGAGGTCTTTGACCTTACCGATAAAAGTTATACCTTGTTTTGTCACTATAATCTGCATTTACTATCACCTCGATTGCAGTGTATGCAGTTAATGGTAATTTTATGCAGGAGGATCAGGGTTATGAATTTTGAGGAAAAGACTATAAACAGCCGGGATATTTTTAGCGGTCGGATAATTAAGGTCAGAGTAGATACGGTATCATTACCTGACGGTCGGGAGAGCACCCGAGAAATAGTGGAACACGCCGGTGCCGTAGCTATGGTAGCAGTAGATGATGCTGATAACATTTATTTGGTAAGACAATATCGTAAAGCGGCAGAACAAGTTATGTTGGAGATACCGGCCGGTACTCTGGAACCTGATGAAGAGATATTAAGTTGTGCCCGGAGGGAACTTGAAGAGGAGACGGGTTTACGGGCAGACAGTTGGGAGAAGATTTTATCATATTATAGTGCTCCCGGTTTTTGCGATGAAAAGCTGCACCTGTTTCTGGCCCGGGATTTATCGGCCGGGGAAAAGAATCCTGATAGCGATGAATTCCTGGAAAGTGTTAGTATACCGCTGAAAGAGGCTTACCGGATGATTTTTACAGGTCAAATTGTTGACGGTAAGAGTATTATAGGAATACAATATGCTTTTAATCATTTGATGAGGGGATAACGCAGGGTAAACCAGGGGATAGTCCCCGTGGCTCGCCATGCGTGGCTCGTTTATGAGGGGATAATATTGAGAAATGTTTACGCTGACCTTCATATTCATATCGGCAGTGCCGGCGGGAGAGCAGTAAAGATAACGGCTTCCCGCAAAATGGATTTACATGCCGTGCTTTATGAGGCGGCACCGCGAAAAGGCTTGGATATGGTAGGTATAGTAGATGCCGGCAGTACGCTGGTTAGCGCGGAAATAGAGGATATGCTTAAGACCGGGGAGTTACGGGAGCACCCCCGGGGTGGTATGATGGCCCGTAATGGGGTCTTGTTAATTCCGGCCTGTGAGGTAGAAAGCCGGGAAGGGGTACACCTTATTATTTATCTGCCCTATTTACACAGCATTAAATCTTACCAGAAATACATGCGCAGCCGCATAAAAAATAGGGCTCTTTCCACCCAAAAAGCACGTGTTTCCGTAGCCGAGCTTATTAACTTGAGCTTTGTTTTGGAGGGGATATTCTGCCCGGCCCATGCTTTTACTCCGCATAAAGGTGTTTATGGCATATGGACCAGGCGCCTGGCTGATAAATTGGGAAGAGATGCCGGGCAAATCAGAGCGTTGGAACTGGGACTAAGTGCTGATACGAATATGGCTGATATGATAGGAGAAACTCGTAATTATACTTTCCTGTCCAATTCAGATGCCCATTCAGCAGGTAATATAGGCCGGGAATACAATTTGTTGCGGATGGCAGATAAAAATTTTGAGGAATTTAGATACTGTCTGGAAAATAGCCAGGGGCGCAGGGTCCTGGCCAATTATGGCATGGACCCCTTGCTGGGGAAATATCATCGCAGCTATTGTACCCGCTGCTCCACCATTAGCAGTGATGAGCCTCCGGCCTTAAGTTGCAGTAACTGTGGTAATGAAAAAGTGGTAATGGGGGTTTATGACCGCATTATAGAAATTCGGGACCGGCAGGAAGCCCAACATCCCGTAGGGCGCCCCCCTTATAAATACCGGGTACCTTTAAAAGATTTACCCGGAGTAGGGCCTAAATTACAAGAAAAGCTCTTATCTTTCTTTTTTGATGAAATTAATATCCTGGAAAAGGCTAGTATAGATGATATAGAGAGGGTAGCAGGTGAAAAGGTAGCTGCTCAAATCGCCCGCATGCGGGTAGGACGGTTGGCTATCAACCCGGGCGGGGGAGGCAAATATGGTCGGGTTAAGAAGGAATAGACCGGGATTAGACACTGAAGGACACTGATGGTACAAGGTGGTATGAAAATGGATAGGTCCAAGAAAATAGTTGTAAGCAGTGATGCCAGCGGTGCTCGGGATG
>DUMX01000204.1 GCA_012839665.1 Gelria sp. | reverse complement strand
AGCAGACAATGGGGTGGGGACTTGTTGTCCACCTTTATATAATCATCATCTGTTAGAGGAAATTTATACTGCTCTGGAATATAATCCTGCTGAAATTGAAGACCAGGTTATTCAGCTAATCGGGGAAGGGCGGGCTAGTGCAGACCTCTTGGACGTTGTTCTGGGAGTCATACCCGAAGATGTAGTGGCAATTCCGCAAGAAATGCTTGATTTCCCACCTGCCCGGGGTCTAACCAGATATCCGCATAACCCTATATTAAAACCGATTAAAGAGCATGCCTGGGAATCTCGCTATGTACTTAATGCTGCTGCTATCAGAATTGATGGTTTAGTTTATATACTTTACCGGGCTTTTGGCGATGACGAGATTTCGCGTATTGGCCTGGCTATAAGCGATGGCTATAAAATTATTGAGCGGCTACCAGAGCCCGTATTCTCGCCTGCAGATGAAAAAGAAGAAAAAGGCTGCGAGGATCCCCGGGTAGTAATTATCGGCGATGAACTCTATATGCTATATACTGCCTATAACGGTGTTATAGCCCAAATTGCTGCGGCGTCCATATCGATAGATGACTTTTTGAATCGCCGCTTTGACCGCTGGCAAAGAAAAGGCCTGGCTTTCCAAGATATTTGGGATAAAGATGCCATAATATTCCCGGAAAAAATAAACGGGCGCTATGTAATATATCACCGTATCGAACCTAGTATCTGGGTTTCCCACCTGGATAAATTGGAATTTCCCGCTCCTAAAGAACAACATACAGTAATCTTAGGCCCTCGGTCCGGACGTATGTGGGATTCGCTTAAGATAGGAGCAGGAACTCAACCCCTGAAAACAAAATACGGGTGGTTGATGATTTACCACGGAGTAGATAGGAACCGGGTCTACAGGTTGGGAGTAATGCTGGTCGATTTAAATAATCCGGAACGAGTACTGTACCGTTCCCCCAATCCAGTTTTATCTCCAGAAACTGAAATCGAGATAGGTATACCGGGCGAACATTGGATTCCTAACGTAGTATTTACCTGTGGAGCAGTTCCGGCTGAAGATAAGGAAATACTGGACGAGGATGATGAAATTATTGTCTACTATGGCGCTGCAGACACCTACCTGTGTGCTGCCAGCGGTACAGTAGGGGATCTCATTCCTGAAGAAATAAGAGAATATGTAAAATCACACCAATAAAACAAATGAGGCGGACCAGTTAAGATCCGCCTCATTATTTTCATTTTCCTAAGCCTGGTGTTCCAAGGGTATGATTTCCTCTGGTTCTACGGTTTTTAATATTATATCTTCGCCCTCCCTGGTGTCAGCCATAGCCTGGGTAGCTAAAAGCAAGGAAAGAATGGCTTCCGTTCCCTGGTTAGCGTTTAAACCATCGGGAGTCAAACCGTCATGACAGCCTCCGCTTTCCTGATTATACAGCGGTATTTCATGGATATTCTTTCCGCTATACCATGAATACGCCATTTCCCCCATTTCGCGATATTCATTACGGCCAGTTACTTCATAAGCTTGTCTACAAGCTAGTACTAATGAGCAAGCATCTATGGGTTGCTGGTCAAAAAACGGTATTTTGCCACCTCGTACCCACCAACCCCGATTGCCGACAACATTAAGATAACCCTTATCAAAAAGCCGGTCCCCCAGAAAACGTAAAGAATCCTGAGCGGCGTTAAGAATTTTTTTATCTGATTTTACACTGTAATAAGCGAAAAGAGAATGAGGTAAAATAGCGTTACAGTAAGTTAACCGGTCCTCAAACCATCTCCAGTGGGCAACCCGATTGCGAAAGAAAAGGTTAGTCAAGTTTTGCCCCATCCGCCTGGCTGTTTCAAAGCTTTTCCGACTATACTCAGGTGAGCTTTGAACTAAATTACTACAGCCAATAAGTGCATAGGCCACACTACGTGGATATCTCAAACGTTTTACCTGTGGCAGCGCTTTCACCATCATTCGGCGGCAAAGTCGCTGCAGTTCTTCATCTATGTCGGCTGACATTCCCAGGGAACAAGCTAGAAAAGCACGCCCTAAACTATCATCCGAATCTATATCATTAACGAAGCCCTGCCCGGGAAGCCACCAATTACACCAGTCTCCTTCACTACGCTGTGCTCGAAAAAGAAAACGAGCATAACGCAAGGCATACTCAGCCCGGTTTTCCCATTCTGATTGTAAGGCAACAATAAGAGCACGGGCATTGTCATCTACGGTATATCCACTGCTGGGGTCAGGGATACTGCCACAAGCAAATTGCAGCACTCCGCGTTCATCACTCATGCGCTGTAAATGCCTATAATCCAAGTTTTTGTGCCTTTTCAGCATCATAAAGCTCCAGCACCTCCTCAGCAATTTTTAAATAAATCCCGGCCACACTTTCCCAGCTAAATGATTGGCCAAACTCCGCCACTCTCTCTTCCAACTCAACTTGAATAGCCGGTTCCCCCAGGATAAGCTCCATTTGCTCCGCCAGGGCCTCCGGTGTTGCTTCGCGGGCAATTAAGCCCCGACCCTCAGCCAGAATTTCCCGAGCATATTCATAAGGAGTAGAAATGATAGCTCTACCGCATCCTACTGCAAAGGACAACGGCCCGGAAACTGCCTGATCCAAATTAGGATACGGACTTAAGTATATATCGGTCATATAAAGATAATCTCCAATTTCGCCAATGTCCAAATAATGATTTATAAAAAGCACATTGTTTTCCAGTTCAAGCTCTTCAACCAACTGCAATATGCTATTGCGATAGCTTTCCCCTTCACTTCTTAGTAACATGGGATGAGTGTTGCCAGCAATTAAGTATAATACGTCTGAATGCTTATCTACCACTTGGGCCAGGGCTTTTAAGCCAAATTCCAACCCTTTACCCGGGCCTATAAATCCAAAAGTAGTAATAATGCGGCGGTCCTGAAACCCATATTGCTCTTTTAGAGCTTCCCGCTCCTTTATTGAGAAATTAGGAACCCCGTGAGGTACTACGAAAATTTTTTCTTGTGGTACATTATATATATTTAACAGCAGTTTACGCGCTCTGGAAGTCATACATATAACACCGTTTGCAGAGCAAGCCAGGCTCATTAGCACCTGCTTCTGATTTTCATAAGGGTTAGGAAGTACGGTATGGGTGACTAGTAAATAAGGTTTTTGTAAATGAGAGACTAGTTCCAATACATAATCGCCATCCTGCCCACCAAATATGCCATACTCGTGCTGTATAATAACTAGTTCAATATCGGGATTACGATTAGCCCACTTAGCACAGGAAATATAATCAGCTTTTCTTTCCTGCCGAATTTTAAAGGCTACTTCCGGAGGATAAACGTAAGAGCTAAATGGGTCGGTAATAGCAGCTATAAGAGTCTTTTGTCCTTTGGGTAACAGATTGTCCCTTAAATCATTGGAAAAGGTCGCAATTCCACACTTTCTCGGAGTATAGGTGCTTACGATTAAACATGCTTTCATTTCTGCCCCACCTCCTAGTTTTTTCGCAGAAACCATTTGCTTAAATGCAACCTGGAATTCGAAATCCCATCTTCCGTATTTATTCGGTTAGCTACTGATATCAAAAAATCGTACCACCTCCCCTATTAATCCCTGGTTAAAATGCATTACGCTTAAACCCCTTTTGGGAAAATAGTCTGGTTTATGAGAAAATAAAAACTTCTAAATTACCGGTAGGGGGGGGACTTTCCCCTACCAGCAATACCAATACAACTATCTTCATACATATTTAAATTAGGAAAAAAACATAAAATAGACGCAGGATTGCAGTGTAATCAAAAACGTGGGAAATGAAAATTCTCAATAAGTTAACACTATTCCTATTATTAAGAATACCACAAAGGTCAGATTTAGTCAAAGAAATTAGAGCTCACCGAAATCTGTTTTAGAAAACCAAATAACTCCTTTTTTATTCTTTCCAAACCCTCTGGGGTCCCGCCCTCACAGCGAACAATTAACTCCGGGCCAGTGTTCGACGCCCTGACCAAACCCCAACCATCTGGGAAAAGAATACGCGCACCATCCACATCAATAACCTGATAACGTGACTGGAAATGCTCAAGCACCTGTTCTACTACCTGAAACTTTTCTTCATCGGTGCTTTTTACCCTAATTTCAGGAGTAGCATAATATTTGGGTACATCAGCCAGTAAGGCAGTAATATCCTGCTCCGAATAGGAAAGAATACGTAATAATCTAGCTGCCGCATAGAGAGCATCATCAAAACCATAATATTCGTCTGCAAAAAACAGATGTCCCGACATCTCACCGGTAAAAACTGCTCCTATCTCCCGCATACGAGCTTTTATCAAAGAGTGCCCGGTCTTATAAATTAGCGGTTTTCCTCCTAGCCGATTAATTTCATCAATCAGGCTTTGCGAACATTTAACTTCCACAATGCACTGAGTACCCGGATATTTAGGTAGAATCTCCCGCCAGAAAAGAATCATCAGCATATCGCCCCAGATAATATTACCTTGACGGTCAACCACCCCCAGACGGTCGCCATCCCCGTCTAAACCAATACCCAGATCGGCATTCTCCTCCTGTACCACCCGAATAAGGTCTTGACAATTTTCTACCGCCACCGGATCCGGATGATGATTGGGGAAGTCCGGGTCTGACTCACAGTAAAGTTCTACCACCGAACAACCCAGTTCCCGGAATAGACGTGGAGCAAAAAAGGATGCAGTTCCATTTCCGCAATCAACTACCACCTTTATTTTTTTCGGCCCCAACTGGATTTTTTCTTTTATCATATTAATATAATCATCAACCACATCTACCTGATTTACACTACCATCGGAGCCAGTAACAAACTCCCCGCTTTCGGCCAGACGCCGCAGGGCCTGAATCTCTTCCCCGTAGATAGTACCCTCCCCCAACAATATCTTAAACCCATTATATTCCCCCGGATTATGGCTGGCAGTTATCATAAGACCGGCATTTACCTCCAGGTAACGGGCGGCATAGTAAAATATAGGCGTCACCACTACCCCCAGGTCTATTACCTCGCAACCTGAATCAAGCAACCCTTTTACTACCACCTCACGTAAATGCGGCGAGGATTTTCGATTATCCATCCCCAGTAAAATTTTATGCCAATTCCTGGCGGCGGCCTGTGTAGCTACGGCACGAGCTATCCGATAGGCTGCTTCTTCTGTTAACTCCTGGTCTACCACCCCACGAACATCATATTGCCTGAAAATATTGGCCTTAATCATTTTACCTTCTCCTCTCCCCGGAATCTTTAAATCACCTCATCGTGGCCAGCCTGACGCAGAGCTTCCACTACTTTCTTAATTTCCTGGTCCCTATCTTTTTGACAAATTAAAAGGCTATCACCATCATCAACAATTAAAAGGTCCCTGACCCCCAGAGTAGCTACTACCCGATCCGGTGCATAAACTAAACAATCGTAAGTGTCTAGAAATACCCCCCGGGCTTTCAGTACATTACCCTGTTGGTCAACTTCCCCATAACGCCCCAGAGCAGTCCAACTACCTACATCATCCCAACCAAAAGTAGCTGGTATAACCAGCACTTCATCGCATTTTTCCATTATTCCATAATCTACCGAAACACGAGGTAAGTCCTGATATACCGCTGCGGT
The DNA here is from genome assembly GCA_012839665.1 of Gelria sp. Classification (GTDB taxonomy): domain Bacteria; phylum Bacillota; class Syntrophomonadia; order Syntrophomonadales; family Syntrophomonadaceae; genus UBA4844. Next base: position 4,413 of record DUMX01000204.1, on the reverse strand, counting down.
CACCTGTTCCTCCCCCTCGCTATCAATACTGGCAGCTATTTGCAACAAACCCGCATCCAACTGGGGTAGAAAACGGGTAATAAGATTACGGATTAAATCCACCCGCCAGATAAACATCCCACTGTTCCAGAGATAATCCCCTGATTCCAGGTATTTTACAGCCTTGTTTAAATCCGGTTTTTCGTGAAAAGCAACCGCCCTGAAAACTGCAATTCCCTGCCTTTTTCCCTGCTGCTCTCCCTGTTGTATGTATCCATATCCAGTCTCCGGACGCGAAGGCCTGATTCCTATAGTCAGTACCCATTCCCCTTCCCGGGCTACTTCCACCCCGGCCTTTAATACCCGCTTAAACTCCTCAACATCAGCCACATAGTGGTCAGCCGGTAGTACTACCATAACCCCGGTAGGATCCCGATGAGCAATATGCTCCGCCGCCAGCCCTATCGCTGCTGCTGTATCCCGCCCGCAGGGCTCGCAAATTATATTTTCCGATGGTATTTCAGGCAGTTGCATAGCTACCAATTCCCGATATGCCTTATCCGTAACTACAAAAACGTTCCCGGCATCTAATAGTCCTTTCAGTTTATCCATAGTAAGCTGCAGCATAGTACGCTCACCAAATAAAGGCAAAAACTGCTTCGGGCTTTCCCGCCGTGATAACGGCCAAAAACGTTCTCCCGTCCCCCCCGCAAGAATTACCCCATATATCATATCCATCACCTCTCCCCGGTAATCTCGTGATTTGACTATATAAAGCAACAAGTATGCATTAGCTTGAAAATTCAAAACGCAGATTTAAGATAAATAATCTTATCAATTTATTATGAATAAAAAATAGAAAAGCGTTAGCGACATAAGTATTACCCCCATAAAATCCTTTAGAGAATCTTATGCAAAAAGTCGCTTAAATGTAAGTTTAAGAGAAGGAGTCGTCATATAAGATATTCCAGGTTAACCACTATTATGACATTTATATTATACCAGACCATTAATTACCCTGCAAAAAATCTGTACCCTACAGCTTTTGTACCGAGGCAAATAAGGCCTCCTCTTCCAGCCCCAGAACTTCACTGGCCTCCGAGTACATACGTTCATAAAGCCTGATTTCTACCGCATTATCCGGGCCAATCAATCTTAATTTCCACTCTCCCATCGGAGCATTGGCTCCATCCAAAATCATAGTACCCCCTATAGGGCTGCAGCCAGTAGTCCCTTCAATCCCCTGGGCAAAGAAATGCCCACCCACCACTTCTGCTCTAACTGCCTCCCCGCGATTAATACCCAATACCTGCAAGGCTTTGGCACCAGTTCTTAATCCCAAAGTAAGCCCAACATTAATGGTATCCCAATGCAGAAAACGGGAAGTGGTTATAGGTTCATCCGGCTTACACCAATTCAAGGGTATTTCGGCTAATGGAAAAGCATCAAAATGAGGAATATAAATTTTTACGTCCAAGACCGGAGTTCCATCAATAGCATCTAGCCCCCTGACATACAAACGGTTTTGCTCTCGCTTTATCAGTTCCACCGCACAGTACCCCAGAGCTGAAGGACGCGCTGGTGAGCGGGTAGAATAGACCCCCTGATAGGCGGGTTCGCCGGCAAAAGGTATGGTCAAGGAGGCCTCCGCTTCCGATCCGTTTCCTACCATTTCCAACCAATCCTGCCGGCGGTGCTGGAAATAAACCACATGAATATGGGAAAAATATTCAATCCCGGTTAAGGCCCGGGTAAGATCTTCCCTCATATATATCATGCTTTCCTGATTGTAATCAAACTGCCTGCTAACCTTCTTAAAATCCGAAACCACTACTCCTACCGGCTTGATAGAAACAGGTTCCTCTGGAATTTTATACATTATATCTGCCTCCTAAATCCAAATTCTTTTTCTCTCTCTACTATTGAAACCATTCTAAAACCATGGTGGCTTACAATATTATGTCCTTGCTGTTTAATCGGGTCAACCTAATTCTAAACTAATCGCATATGTAATCCCATTAGCAATAGGGTCAGACCAGGGAAAACCAGTATTAAGCCATAATCCCACCGGGTCAAGTATAATTGCCGCAGATAAGTACGCCGGGGATAAGCCCTGAAACCCCGTGCTTCCATAGCCACCGACAGCTGCTGGGCTTTCACGATGGCGCCGTAGACCACCGGGAAAAAGAGGCGCCGGAACAAATCTATTTTCTGACCCCAGGGCACCTTTTTCAGTTCCACCCCCCGCAATTGCACTGCCGTCACCACATTAATAAATTCATCCCTGAATATAGGCAGAAAGCGGATAGTCACGGACACCATAAAAGCTACTTCATAAGGAACTTTCCACTGTACCAGCCCGGAAATAAAATCCCGGGAATTACTGGTAGTTAACAATACGGCGGCAGCAATAACTATCAATAGACGTAAAACTACGGTGGTTCCCATTAGCAATCCCCGGGTTCCCAGCAGGCGTACCGACCCTATAGCCAGTAATACCTCCCCCCCGGGAGTAAAAATACATTGAGCTAAAAAAAGAACTAATAAGAGCATAAAATACGGTTTCAGGTAACCCATGACCCTGATAAGATTAATACGAAAAAGCAGCAACAACCCAATAGTGGCTGCCAACAGCAAAAAAAGAGCACCCGGGGTATTATAAACAATAGCCAGGGTAGTAATACAGAGCACCATTACCAGCTTAGTCCGGGGGTCAAGCTTCATGGTCATTATTCCCCCTCCAGCTACTATCCCACTTGACCTGGCCATTTTCTAAGGTAATAATCCGCTCCGCCACCTGACTTACAAATTTATTATCATGGCTGACTATAACTACTCCCCTTCCCAATTCGGCAACTTTATGTAATTGCTCTTCCAATAATTTTTCCCGGTAGATATCCAGGCCTACCGTAGGTTCATCCAGGATGAGAAATCCCGGTTCACCAGCCAGTACCGCCGCTATCGCCAGGCGCTGTTTTTCTCCATAACTCAAGTTGAGGGGGAATTGGTCACGGTACGGTGACAATTCAAAATAGTCCAGGTAAAAGTCTACCCGTTCCCTGACTACCGCCGGTTCCTCACCCAGATGAGTCAATCCAAATCCAATTTCCTCCTCTACCGTGGAACAAAAAAGCTGGTGATTAGGATTCTGGAAAACATAACCGATACGGCGGCCAACCTGAGCCAGAGTATATTCCTGCAAAGAACGCCCTTCCAGGCTTATTTCCCCGCTGGCCGGACTTAGAATGCCAACCATCAATTTGGTCAGGGTAGTCTTACCACAACCATTGGGACCCATAATTGCGGTTATCCCCTCCCTGGCAAAAGTCAGGTTAATCCCACTTAAAACAGCCGGCCTTTTACCGGAATAGGAAAATCCGACCTGGCTCAGCTCCAAAAAAGCAGCTCCGGCTTCTCCTATAGAACTGCGGGCAGGTATGTACTGTGCCTCTTCCCTTATGTAAGTATCCCTTCCCGTCATCACCCACCTCCTCCACTAATAGAAGAACCCGGAAACGAACCGGGCTGAAACTTCAACAACTGCTGCCGGATCTGAAAAGCAAGAATCCCGCCCAAACCCCCAGACAGAGCTGCTGTACTCAGGGCTAAAATGAGGGGTATAAGGGGCAGGCGAAAATATACGAAGTTCACCATAATAGTCCCACCCATATTAGCCAGCATCCCGGCCAGAAACGAGCAGGGATTACAACAGACCCGGTGCCCGATAAGCAGTAATCCTAAATCGGCCATAATCCCAGGTACGGTGTAGGTGATAAGGCTCATGGCACCATGAGAACCAACTATACCCGTTCCAGTTACTACCAGAGCCTGTACCAGAGCAATTAAAGTAGCTGTACCCCGTTTACCGGTTAACCCGAAGCCCAGAACCATCCACATCATATAAAATCCGCCGGCTATGGCTCCACTGGGTATAAAAAGGGGACCGCTAATTATATGGGCCAGGGGAACTACCACCGGTTTAATGGCAATCCCCAGAGCCGCCATCATAGCTATGATAATCAGGTCAAACAGGCTAAATCTATCCAGCATTTTTTGCGTCCAGCCCAATTCCTTACCATCCTTTCCCCGAACTACCACGATTTTTGCATAACCTATTGAAACGGAACCGGATTACGGTCGGCGTCGTTGCTTAATTGATCAAAAACGCAAACCTTGATAATATCACCCGACTGTACATTAAACCCGACCTGCGCCTCCGGCAAAGGGGCCTGCACGATATTAAAATCCGCCCGGATTGCCGCTATAGCAAGCTGAGTATCATCCCTCCATTGAGTAAAGACTACAGTTTCCAGCCCTTCGTGCGCTATAACCGGAGTAACCTGTACCCCAAAATACTTCATTCCCGAATAATCTGGATTTACAGTCATGGTCTTAATACCATCGGAGGTCTCGCCGATGGTGTAAATAACATCT
>DUMX01000203.1 GCA_012839665.1 Gelria sp. | reverse complement strand
TTGCCGGGGCAGTTGCTGATGCCTTTACTTTATTTGCCAAGTTCGAAGAAAAATTAAAACAGTCCGGAGGTAATTTAACCAGGGCTTCGGTAGAGATAGCACGAGAGTGGAGGTCAGACCGGGTATTGCGGAGATTAGAGGCATTATTAATCGTAGCTGATAAGGAAAAAATGTTTATTATTTCTGGTAATGGAGAAGTAATTGAACCTGATGATGGAATTACTGCTATTGGTTCTGGAGGTCCTTATGCACTGGCAGCAGCACGTGCCCTGGCCCGCCATACCGACCTGAATGCCCGGGGAATAGTTATGGAATCTATGAAAATTGCTGCGGAGATATGTGTTTATACTAATGAACAGATAACTGTTGAAGTTATCGAGTAAACTAAAGGAGCGGATGTTTTTTGGAGAATCTTACTCCTCGCGAAGTTGTAGACGAATTGGATAAATATATAATTGGGCAACAGAAGGCTAAGAAAGCAGTAGCTATTGCGCTCAGAAATCGTTATCGGCGCAAAAATCTTCCCGAAGAAATGAGGGAGGAAATTTACCCTAAGAATATAATCATGATAGGGTCAACAGGAGTAGGCAAAACCGAGATTGCCCGGCGCCTGGCTCGTCTGGTTAAAGCTCCTTTCGTAAAAGTGGAAGCCAGCAAATTTACTGAAGTTGGCTATGTAGGTCGGGACGTGGATTCCATGGTTCGAGATTTGGTAGAAACATCTATACGCATGGTAAAGCAAGAGAAAATGCTGGAAGTAGAGGACAAGGCCAGACAACGGGCTGAGGAGCGTATAGTAGATTATATCTTACCTTTACCCCGGAAAAAAAGTAGAGCAGCTAAAAATCCGCTGGAGTTTCTCCTGGGACAGCCTTCAGATGATCAGGAGAATGATGAAGAGCTGGAGAGAAGAACTAGAAGCATTGAGGAGAAACGGGAAATTATCAGGCAAAAAATATCTCGTTTTGAACTAGATAGTAACCTTATTGAAATAGAGGTAGAGGAAAGAAACACCCCCTTTATGGAGGTAATCTCCGGATCTGGGGTAGAAGAAATGGGCATAAATCTGCAGGATATGTTTGGTAACCTGATGCCTAAAAATAAGAAAAAACGGCGGGTTACGGTGGAGGAAGCCCGCAAGATTTTAACCTCTGAAGAAGCTCAGAACTTAATTGATATGGATGAGGTTTACCGTGAGGCTATCCAGAAAGCTGAAGAAGGCGGAATAATATTCCTGGATGAGATTGATAAGATAGCCAGTCGAGAAGGATCATATGGACCTGATGTCTCTCGCGGGGGAGTACAAAGAGATATTCTTCCTATAGTGGAAGGTTCTACGGTAGTTACCAAATATGGCCCAGTAAAGACTGACCACATATTATTCATAGCTGCAGGAGCTTTTCATGTGAGTAAGCCTTCGGATTTAATTCCGGAACTACAAGGCCGTTTTCCTATAAGAGTGGAATTGGAAAGTTTGGGACGGGATGATTTAAAAAGAATTCTGGTAGAGCCGAACAATTCTTTGATTAAACAGTACAGTGCGCTCTTAAGTACTGAAAGAGTTGAAGTTAAATTTAGTGAAGAGGCCATAGACGATATTGCTGAAATAGCCTATGAAGTTAATGCCAGAACCGAAAATATAGGTGCGCGAAGATTACATACAGTTATGGAGAAAGTGTTGGAAGATTTATTATTTGATGCTCCCTATATGCAGGGCGAATGTATTGTTATTGACAGCAGCTATGTTAATAGCCGATTGCAAAAAATTGTAGAGGACGATGATCTCAGTAGGTATATTCTGTAGGGAGGGCAAAAAGGGTGGAGAAGTCATTATTAGAAAGGTCCAGAGCCATAAATAAGATTCTGCAAAAGATTGAGGGTAATATGGTCGATTTTTATGAAATTGCCGAAGTTCTATCCGAAAATCTGGAATGCAGTGTCTTTATTGTGGGGAGAAGAGGGCAAATAGGTGGTTATGCTTTTACCGAAGGTGCTGGTTGTACCCAGGTAGATTACCTGATGAGTCATGCCGAACGTTTTCCAGAGAGCTTTAATCAAGAATTAACAAACATCCAGGAGACTATAACTAATATTGTTCTGGAAGAGGGACGCAAATGTGTTTTTAATATCGAAAACATGGATTGCGACTGTTCGCGGCGTATTTGGTCTATTACCCCGGTGTTTGGAGGGGCCAGGCGTATTGGTACCCTTA
>DUMX01000202.1 GCA_012839665.1 Gelria sp. | reverse complement strand
CGAATTCCGGGTGCTGTTTTATTTCCCTAAATTCGTTTCGAGTTAGTTCCCCTGGTTTGTTTAATGTTTTTAGATTAACCCGCAATTTTCCGATATCATGTAACAGGGCACCGACGCCCAGTTCGTTAAGTTGAATACGAGAGTAACCCATAGTAATCCCGGTCATAATAGCTAAAATGCAGACATTTACTGAATGAGCAAAGGTATAATTATCAAAAGCTCGAATATCAGATAGGCTGAACAAAATTTCTCGATTGACGAGCAGTTCATCAACAATATCACTTACCGTTTCTTTTATTACTCGGATATTAAGGCTATGTTTTTGTTCTATTTTATTAAAATTTTCTTTTACCATTCTTATAGTATTACTGCGAGTTTCAGCTGCAACTACATCGCGGTATTTTAAATCCCCGAAAATTTCACTCCTTATATAGATGTAGTCAATTCCCAATTCCCTAAGTCTTTTAATATAAACATTTGTAAGGACTATACCACTATGTAACAGTATGCGGTCATCATCATTAAATATAGCACGTGCCACTATCATGCCTGATTTTAAGCTGTCTACTGCTACTCGTTTCATTATCTAATCACCTTTGCCAGGAAATATTGTCATTGTTTGTGTAAATTCTAGATTTCATAATAACCTTTACTGATATTTTCACATTTCTTTAAATAGTGTCGTAATACCTGCTTTTAGGCCTAAATATTTGCAGTTGGGATAAAACGGGAAAGACTCTTAATTGCTATATTAATGTTTAAGTGATAAATTAGAATCAGCTTAAGAAATTCAGGGGTGCCGAATGAAACGAAAAAAGCCTTATGTTCCAAAGCCGGTGTTAAAAAATCTAGTTAATGAAATAAAAAGAATGATAGTTAGCAATGCGGGTCGGTTGTCTATTTTGGATTTGATTGAGGACATACCGTTTGAGGTCAGGTCCCAGGTGATAGACGGGCTATCTGCTTTTCGTGAGCAGGAATTGGTATCGTTTTATTATCTTTTGAAGATGGAATATGGTAATGAATTAGCGGTAGCGTGTGACCGAGCTATTGAGAAGTGTCGCCTGGTTGGTATGGACGTAACTCCTCCGGTCTTTTTTGACGGAGAGTTTATTAAAGCATATGCCAGTATTAGTCGTCATACCGGTCGGATGACTGTTGATGTAGCCTGGCACGCGGGTGATACCAGGATTTATGTGGAGTGTTTTTATCTTACCTTTAATCCGGATGGTATCCATAGTTTTTTTATTATAGAAAACATGTCATTGTCGCAATATGAAAAAGACCGTACCATGCTTCCTGAAATGGTCGAACTGAATCTGGAGGAGACCTGTTATCTTATCCAGGAATCATTTAGCCTTAATGTTGCCAATATGAGCAGACCAGCTCCGGGTAAGTTCCTGTATCAGAAATATCTGGACCGGAGAGTAAACCAGCAGGAATATGAATGGATTAAGAACCTATTGCGAAGAATATCAACTCGCTTAACTCCGCGTCAGGTAGTTAACAGCTTTTTTAGTGCGCTTAATCGTGATGATTTTGCTTATATATTCTCACTCTTGTCAGAGCGTCAACTTTCACCTGCGCTTTTTTTTGAACGTTTTACGGAGTTGATTAATCACGAGGCTATAATCTTGGAAGGCGAGGCTCAAGAGGTCCACGGAACCAGGAATACTGCTCGGGTTACGGCTTCCATGTTCAGGGTGGAAAATCACCAGTTTTATATTTACCAATATAGATTTTACCTGTTGTATGAATCAGGCTATTGGTCTATCGGAGATATTGAAAAATGCACCTGTCAATTAATAGCTCAAGATTCACCTCAATCTCCTTTAAGCAGGTTAGTTTACTGCCGGGTATATCAAATTGTAAGTATAGAGGGAATTTTGGAAGTATTAGAACGGATAGATAATATCAGGGAAATTGAGGAATTACCATGTGGTACCCACTTACGTATCAGCTATTTTGATGATAATTTTAATCATGGGGTATCCTTTATGAGTGGTGTAATTGCTGATGTAATCTTGAATGGTGATGAATTAGTAGTTATATCACAAAACCCTGGTACCATAAGAGACATCCACTATTTATTAAGCGAGGAACAGGTGTCACCGGTTATTCGCCGGGGCGATTACGAGGTAAGCTTGATGACTATGTATACTTACATGGG
>DUMX01000201.1 GCA_012839665.1 Gelria sp. | reverse complement strand
GTGGAAGAGTAGGACGCCGCCAGGAATTATTATTTTCTGGTAAAAAGATATTACTTACTGTGGACGCCGCCAGTCAGCCCTGTCGGGCTTCTATTTGGCGGCACTAGGCGAGACATCGTCGCCGTCGGTCGATGCTCAGGCTAACGCCTTCGATCCATCGACACTTGCCAAGACATCGTTGGCTTCGGAGTAGGACGCCGCCAGGAAATTATTTTATTTTCTGGTAAATAAAAAGTTTGGCCGTAATAGTTTCCGGCCAAACTTAATACGTAAAGAGATTTAAAAGTTTTGCATGGCAGTATTACAGTGGTTAATTGTATCATTAAGCGCATTATAAGCCAGGTCCAGCTCGGCTATTGATTTTGGACTTATACCGCTTTTGGGGAAGTTTTCGATATCTCTTTTGGCACTGTTTACATGGCTCATAATTGATTGTATAACTGATCTCTGTTCCACTACTACTCACCTCCTTAAATGCCGTATTACCTCTTGAATGAAAGGCATATTTTATTGTGTTCATTTACAAACTATATATTCTCGAATCTTTTAACAAATATCCTAAATTACTTATATTGGTCTGAACATTAAAAGTACAACTATAGCTATACAAATCCTCGAACATCTGCCATGTAAATATGAATATAAAAAAACCCGGGTGATTCCCGGGTTTTAAACTGCATTTCGTCACATGCGATAGAAGCCCCATTGTTTCCAGGTCCAATTACTGTGTTCTTTTCCCCAAATTATAGGTCGCCTAGCACAATAGGTACTATAATAGCCTTCCTCTACGGCTAAATAAGTATGCTCGGAGGAATCTTTCTCGATGGTAAAGCTTTTAATTGGCCGGTCTAGAGCAGATGAACACCAGCGGGGTATTAATTTATTTTCAATCAGTTGATAAACAAATAGATGACAACTGTAATTATTCTCTTCTCGTTCGTACCATAACGGTTTATGGCGGTCAAAGCTACCTCGTTTCCACAGCACCATAATCAACTCCGGGTTACCATCTCCGGTTGCATCACCCAAGGCAAAGGATTGAACATTCCATTCCGGCGGGGAATTCCAGTCGATGTCATCTGGCTGTGTGACAGTCAATTTTCCCTCGGCGAGATGATAACTTTCCATAATGCCATCATGATTCAGGTCGTAAGTTGCATGTTGTTCCGGTTTGTCTGAAAAGAACCGGAACACTAATAGCAGTAGCATAAATACTACTGCTATTACACCGACTATTTGTTTCCATAAAACCGGCTTCATTTAATTAGAAACCTGGGGAAAATTTATAGAAGCCGTTCCCTTTATGCGATAATTAGCCGTCCATTCCGGTAGGGCCGGGGCTTTATCGTTATATATCATCTCCCGCCATTTCCGGTCAGTCAGCCGGTCCGCTGCCGCCCAGGGGAATTCATAGTAGGAGTAAACCCCACCTTTGGCTATCCGCAAAGTACCATCAACTGGTACTACCGCATAAATATTATCTACATAACCGGTACCAACCTCCAGAACCTCAGCCGGAGGATTGGTGGCCACATCAGCAATCAGCATAGCGGGGAAGTCGGAAATTTGCGAGCGGCTTTCCAGGCCATCGCCTCGGTAAACCTCATACCAGAAGTGTTCCAGCTGCCCGCCAAAAGTACGAATCAGTTCATATTCTTCTTCAGTTAGGGTTTTATTGGCCAATTCCTTTTCGGAAATAACCTTCAGCTGTAATACCAGCTCATAAAGCTGATCCATATTATGGCTATCCTTTTGGTCTATTAAACCACGCATTTTCAAACCGTCACGGGTCATGGCGGTAAGGGAAGCCAACCGGGCATATAGATGAGGATTGGGCTCAACATAACCCCGGTCATCAATCTCCTCCATGCCACCACCGCCCATTTCAGCATAATTTTGCTTGGTGTACAGGATAGTATCATGCTTTAACTCAGCCCAATTGCCCAGAAAAGTTGCTAATTCCTTATGGTTCCAAGCCTCATTGAGCATAAAAGAAGGATAACCATCAGGTTTATCTGTGGTAAGCGGCAGCAAAGTATACAACCATGACCAGTACAGATTTTGGTGCCACTCATCAGTAAGTTCGCCAATATACTTTTGCATTTTTGCCATATTAGTGCTGTATTTGTTAAACGCAAAAGCCCCTTGCTTTTTTAGAATAGTTGCGGCAGTGTCCGATCCCATGGCAGCCGGAACATCAAGACCACTGGGCAACATACGTCGTTCACCTGCCGGGTTTTCGGTTACCTCGCGATAAATTAAATGCTGGAAAATCTCAGCATCCAGAGTATATCTTTGTCCCATAAAGCGAAATCCCAAGACTTCCTTATCCCGATCCGGTTGGATAGTAGCATCAAAAATAGGAATCGAATTAATCACCGGTGGCTCCAAATCCCGGGCTAATTGGCGAAACTTATCAAAACCCTGGCTATCCCCGGCTATCTTCTTGGGAGTTAGATTTTTGCCGTAAGCCTGTTCCAGCAGTTTGGCATACTGGTGGTACCCAATATCGTCACTCTTGCCTACCATAAAACTGGTGGTAGAATATATATTTTCCCACTCCCGGGCTCCAATGCCGTGTTGCAAAGCCAGAGTCATAAGAATAGCTGAACGAGTCTCATCAGCATCTTTTAATCTAAAGGTAATCCGTCCGTACCACATCATACTTTGGAAATATTGCTTCAAATCATCAGTTTTAGCATAATGACCGCGGGGAATATACTGGGTATAATCCTCTTTCAAGCCTTCTATTACGTCCGGTTTAGTTCCCATGGCCATAACCGGTGACAGTTCAGTAGAATTATGCTTTTTAATTAAACTAATTTCCTGTTCGACCTCGGTCTTAACTGCAGCTGGAATCCGGGTATCAGGATTTAACAGCTTACTGCCTACGGCAAAAAAAGCCAGATTGCGGCGAGCCGCATTTTCCCAGTCAGTGCCCTTCAAATCCTTATAATCCGCTTCCGCGCGTTGTAATAGACTGGTATTTAATTTCTTTAATTCCGGTATTAAGGCTTGCTGTTCAACATTTTGCAACAAATGAGAATAAAAGAGATGATAATTATGGACTACTGCATCCGTGGTAATGAGATTAGGTACATTATCATAGCGGTTAAGCTCATAGGTCATGAAAAACTCATGGCCCATAGCGGGAGTCACTACGAAACCATTCTTAACTAATGCTGTCCGCACATTATCTGAAAAATCAAAGCGTTCAGCATTAACCACATTTGATAAATCTGATGCCACCTGATAAGGCTTAACTATAGCAGTATCTTGCACCGGAATTTCCTCATAAGGTGCAAACTCCTGAGCCAAAGCAATTGCAGAATCCTTATCTCCAGTTGATGACCCGGCATGGCAGCCGGCCATCGCTAATAACGCTACAATCAATAACCCGCACCATAATTGCTGCCCCAACCTCCTGTGATTCATTAATATTACCCCCATCCTCTGATACTCTTTTAATCTAATACGCCCAACCTGTCATATAGCTTGCATACTTGCCAGTGGCCCATATTTTCTTTACAGACAGCTTAAATTGCAATAGAATCGCAAGCAAGCCATTATCAGCTATAACTATAAGGGAATATTTGTCCCTGGCTCATCTGTTGTGGCGTTTATTCCAGGCTTCTACCATTTGGTTAAAAAACTGCAGGCTCCATTCGTAATCTTCCTCCAGGTTGTCCAGGTATTGGCTGAAGAGGCTGGCCTGTTGCAAGATTGCCGGATCTGAGGACTGTCGCAAATTATTCAGAACCTCTCGACTGCGTCCTGCTGCTTCTAAAGTTATCTCCCGCTCATTGATGAAACTGCTTTGCAAGTGCTCAGTCATTATTTTGCCCGTATTCCGTTCTGCTTCGTAATAGTCCCGGCGACTTCCTTTTACCCATACCTTGCGAACGTTTTTCATACCCTCGAGAAAACGGATGTGTATACTAACCGTAGCTTTGCTCACTTCCAACTCAGAGGCAATATCCTCCAGCCCCAGGGGTTGATCAGAAAAAAACAGCAAGCCATAGATGCGTCCTACCACTTCCGGCATACCGAACATGGCATATACGCGACCAAAAGCATCTATCATAATATCACGAGCCTGCAAAAGGCGTTTCTGTTCCAAATTGGTTACCTCCTGACAATATGCTATTTTTAATAGTGTACCATTTTACGGCTATTGCTTTCATTTCTGTTGTCATTGTCTTAATCATACCCCAAAAACACTATACTTTAATAGAGCAGCCAGGTGGACGGCAAAAGGCTTCTGCCTGTTCTATCTACCTTCCCAAATTGAATAGTTAATTCTGCTTAACCACATTCCCTGTCCAAATTCATCAACAATTAATAACTGGGGATCATTACCTCATCCCTGGTTAATCCGGGGGCAGGCATTCCTTGATTCTAGGCAACTCTAGTTGATATTAGTTGATTATAGTTGGCAGGTTGATTATAATCGAGATGGGGGTGATATTATGGACGTAAATAAGGAGTTAATTACAGCCCAGGCTCTGGCTGAGGCACTGGATCTTTCTGTGGAAACGATTTGGAGATACACCAGAGAGAAAAAAATACCCTGTGTTGAACTGGGCGGCAGACAATATCGGTATAAGCTGGATGATGTAATCAAAGCCCTGCGTGGTGATGTCTTTCGGGAAAATACCGCTCCGTATGAAACCAAACCGGTCAAGAAGCTCACTTATCAGGAGTACCTGGATATACCGGAAGAACCAGGCTATCGTTTTGAAATCCTAGATGGGATGTTGATTAAAGAAGCATCACCCAATGTCATGCACCAGCGAGCTTCCCGCAAGCTGCAAAGGATTCTGGAAGATTATTTTTGGGAAGTTGATTCTGAAGGAGAAATCTTCAATGCACCTTTGGATGTTACCCCACTTGACTACAATGTAGTCCAGCCAGATATATTCTATGTAACCGGTGAACAGCAACTGATTGTAAAAGATACTCGTATTGACGGGGTACCTGAACTGGTAGTTGAGATTTTGTCACCTTCCAGCCGCCGCAAAGACCGGTTGCAAAAAATGCAAATCTATCAGAGAGCTAAGGTAAAACATTATTGGCTGGTTGATCCACAGGAAAGAACTCTCGAATGTTTTGCCTGGCATGATGGCGTATACGCCCTGGTGGCCTCCGGTATGGATGAAGGTGTTGTGGAACACCCGAATTTTGCAGGGTTATCAATTAAATTAAAATCCTTATGGTCTAAATAAAAGGCGTAATGTCAATGATTATTATCAGTGATAATCCAGAACAGGGATTAGACCGCGACGGAAAACATATTAAACAGATATACAGGGGGTAAATAACATGAACCGTACATTTGCCATGGTAAAACCTGATGGCGTACAAAAAGGCCTGGTAGGTGAAATTATCAGCCGATTTGAAAAAAAGGTCTTAAGATGGTAGCGCTAAAAATAATGAACATTACCCCGGAACTAGCTGAAAAGCACTACAGCGAACATAAGGGAAAACCTTTTTTTGCTGACCTGGTTAACTTCATTACTTCAGGTCCGGTGGTGGCTATGGTATTAGAAGGGGAAAATGTAATCCCGACTGTACGCACAATGATGGGGGCAACTGATCCCCAGGATGCGGCACCGGGAACCATCCGCGGTGATTATGCCCTGACCATTGATGAAAATATCATTCATGGCTCAGATTCACCGGAAAGCGCTATGCGTGAGATTGGTCTTTTCTTTAAGGAAGAAGAGATGAACGTTTAAAAATCATCACCTACCCCAGAAAATCCATTACTAAACTTAAAACTAATTCAGGATACTGCTCTAAAAATCCATGGCCGCCTCCGGGGATAATTTCCAGTTTGCTCTGCGGTATAAATTGGGCAAGCATTTTGGAGTTTTCCGGGTTGACCATAAGGTCCTGGTCCCCGGTAAGAATCAGAGTGGGGCACTTGAGCTGTTCCAGTCGGTCATAACTATCAAAGGAGCGGGCAGCCTGGTAATGGCGCTCGAATATTTCCGGAGGTAGCGGGAATATAGTTTCACGTTTGATAATATCTTCTATTTTGGCGGGATTATTTTCGATAAACTCCCGGGGATACATGCCAGCAACTATAGAATCGGCGTAGACATCTTCGACTTCTTGTTTATTTGTAGTTTTAGGTTCAGGAAGCCGAATGTAATGTTTGGTTCCGCAATGGGTAGCGCATAGGACTAATTTTTCTACTTTCTCCGGCCAGGTTAGAGCAAGCTCCTGGGCAATCATTCCCCCCAAGGATAGCCCCATAATGTTTGCTCTATCAATTCCTACCGCAGTCATTAGTTCAGCTATATCTCGGGCCAGCATGGGGACACTGTACTCTATATCCGGGGCATCGCTTCGTCCTATGCCGCGATAGTCCATTAACAGTAAACGGTATTTGGCTTGTAAAGGGTTACGGTATTCCGGCGACCAGATTTCCAGGCTGGAACCCATGCCAGGAAGAGCCAGTAAAGGAAAACCCTCTCCCTCCATCTCATAATACATATTTATCCCGTTAACAAAAGCGTAGGGCATTTTATTACCTCCATAAAAAAACCTTCTAAACAGTTTCCTTTATAATCATTTCGACAAGAGCTAATATTTCCCTTTGTGGGAAACGGGGGCAGGTCCGCTGACTTACCACCAATTAAGAATGTGGCATAAAATTTAGATATTGGAGAAATAGGTATTCATACGGTATATTATAGAATGGTAAACTATGAAATCCCTAATCAGTTTTTTATAGATCTAAAAGGAGTAATTATTTATGGAACCAATATTTAAACGCATATTAGAAGAAACCCATATATCGCTTCGGCAAATAAGAGCGGTAGTGCAGTTGTTGGATGATAAGAACACGGTGCCCTTTATCGCTCGTTATCGCAAAGAGGCGACCGGAGGCCTGGATGAAAACGAAATCCGTTTAATCGAGGAAAGGCTAAACTTTCACCGCAACTTGGAACAAAGAAAAGAAGAAGTAATCCGTTTGATTGAGGAGCAGGGTAAACTTACTGCAGAGTTGGAGACCCGGATACGGCAGGCTGGCAAGCTGGTGGAAATAGACGATATTTATCTGCCCTTTCGCCCTAAACGCAAAACCCGGGCATCTACCGCCCGTGCTCGGGGACTGCAACCTCTGGCTGAATTTCTGCTTGCTTGTCCGCAACAGGGAAAATCGGAGGAGGAAGCCGGACGTTACCTTTCAGATGAAGTAACCAGTAGCGAAGCAGCCCTGCAAGGCGCCATGGATATTGTAGCCGAACAGGTATCTGAAGATGCATCTGCGCGGGGGTGGATTCGGGAGTACAGTCGTAAACATGGCATACTGGTAGTAGCGGCCAAAGATAAGAACGTGGAATCACCGTATCGTATGTATTATGAATACCAGGAGGCGGTAAACAAAATACCTCCCCACCGCATACTGGCCATAAATCGCGGCGAACGGGAAGAGATTCTAAAAGTATCGGTTTTTCTGGAGACTGACAAAATATTGGATTACTTGAACCGGCGTTACATTAAGCCAGGAGTTACTGCAGAATACCTTACCCAGGCAATTCAAGATAGCTATAGTCGGCTGATCAAGCCCTCCATCGAAAGGGATTTGCGCAATGAATTGAGTGAAAAGGCTGAAGAACAGGCCATAACTGTGTTTGCCAAAAACCTGCGCAGCCTTTTGCTGCAGCCACCGGTCAAGGGGCAAATCATTCTGGGTCTGGACCCGGCTTACCGTACCGGTTGCAAATGGACCATAGTCGATGACACTGGTAAAATGCTGGAGGTGGGAGTAGTTTACCCTACGCCACCCCAAAGAAAAATTACCGAAGCTGAGAGAATTCTGACCCGGCAAATTAAAAAACATGGTGTAACTGCCATTGCTATTGGCAATGGTACGGCCTCTCGGGAAACCGAGCAGTTTGTGGCAGCGATGATTAAGAATAAGCAGTTGCAGATTCCCTATACTATAGTCAGCGAAGCTGGAGCCAGTGTTTACTCGGCTTCCCCGCTGGCAGCCCAGGAATTTCCCCAGTTGGATGTAGCCCAACGCAGTGCAGTCTCCATTGCCCGCCGTTTACAGGACCCCCTGGCGGAACTGGTTAAGATTGAGCCCCGGGCGATTGGGGTAGGGCAATATCAGCACGATCTGTCCCAGAAAGAACTCAATCAAAACCTGACCACCGTTGTTGAATCGGCCGTTAATCAGGTAGGAGTGGAACTTAACACGGCTTCTGCTTCCCTCTTAACCTACGTTTCCGGGCTTTCTTCCACAGTGGCCAGCAAAATCGTGGAGTATCGTGATCAGAACGGCAAATTCAAAAATCGCAAAGAGCTGTTCAAGGTTTCCAGGTTAGGTCCCAAAACCTTTCAGCAAGCAGCCGGATTTTTACGCATATACCAGGCAGGCAATCCCCTGGATAGTACGGCTATTCACCCGGAATCCTACGAACTGGCCTTACGCATCCTGGAAATAGCCGGCGCAAGCCTGGAAGAAATCGGCACGCCTGCCCTGGCTACTAAACTGGGTGCACTGAAGCCCGCAACCCTGGCTCAGAACCTGGGAGCAGGGGAACCAACTGTAAAAGACGTAATT
>DUMX01000359.1 GCA_012839665.1 Gelria sp. | reverse complement strand
GGTTGTCTGGCGGATGGCATCGATAGCCGACACTCCGGCGGCCTTGCGCGCTGGAATATATGCTGAAATCAGTATAGTGATTATGCCTACAACGCCGGCTGTCACAAGCGAGGGCAGGGATACCGCCAGCTTCATCGGAACGCCGCTGGAAGACAGACTCGCAAAGATACCACTCATCAGCGAAAGCGTAACCCCAATGCCGCCAATCCCGGCGAGAACGCCCAACGGGATGCCGATCAATCCAATCCAGGCGCCTTCAAACAGAACCGACCGGCGCAGCTGCTTGGGGGTTGCCCCCACGGAGGAGAGGATACCGAATTGCCGGGTACGCTCGGCAACTGAAATGGAAAACGAGTTGTGAATCAGCAAAATGGAGCCAACCATAATCAGTAGGATGAAAACGCCGCCCAGACGGTATAGGACCGCATTAAATGTCTCGTCTTTCGAGATGCCCATATACCGCAATAGGTCAGTGTTATAGGTATAACCGCAGCCGCCCGCGGCTGATTGGGCAAACTCATATACTTTCGCCGGATTCCGGAGCTTGGTAAAAACATTTATCCGGTCGGCATCACCCAGCCCCGCTAGATTGATCTTGGTGATTACGGTATAACCCGGCGCGGAATAGTCCTCAAACCTTGGCTTTTCACATATCCCGACAATGGTATAGGCCTTTGGGCTTTCAGGCACAAAGCTTTCGCGGGGAGTGCCGTTTTGGTCATCGGGGATAAACGGGTTGTTTTGCCCCAGCCTTTTGCCTGCTAGCACCCGATGGCCCAGCGTCAGATTCATCGTATCGCCGATTTTATAGTTTACCCCCGTGTTGTTTATATGGCAGTTGATAACGATTTCGCGGTCATTCTGCGGCAGGCGCCCATCGAGTAGCTGTATCGGGATTAACTCCATCGCCTTATCATCAAATCCCGCTACAAACAGGTATGGTTTATATTCGTTTTGCCCCCCTTCCAACACCGCATAGCCGATATTCTGACTGACCGCAGCTGCCTCTACTTCGTTATCCGCAGACAGTCTCTGCACCAAAGCGGAGTCAGCCTCCATAAATTGAACATGCCAATCCCCATCGGTGGCAATTACATTCCGGATCATAAAACTCTGCAGCGAGGCAATGAGTGTTGTGACGGCGGTTATCATAGCCACTGATAAAATAACCCCGATAATGGTGACAATGGTCCTGCTGCGGTTTTTTTTCAAGCTGCTCAACGTAATTTTGCTGAAGATATTCATCTGCGGACCACCTCGTCTTTGGAGATTCTCCCGTCCTCGATGCTGATGATACGGTCAGCTTGTAGGGCGATGTTTTCGTCGTGGGTAATGACGATCAACGTCTGGTGATATTTTTTGTTGCTCAGCTTTAAAAGCTCAACGATGTACTGCCCGTTTTTGCTGTCAAGATTGCCGGTCGGTTCGTCGGCAAGCACGATGGCAGGCGCGTTGATGAGTGCCCTGCCTATGGACACCCGCTGCTGCTGACCGCCGGAAAGCTGATTGGGGAGATGCTGGGCGCGGTCGGTGAGGTTGAGCGTTTGCAATAATTCCTGCAACCGCTCCTGATTAACCTGACGGTTGTCCATCAATACCGGAAGGGTAATGTTTTCCACCACATTAAGCACCGGGATGAGGTTGTAGAACTGATAAATCAGCCCCACTTGCCGGCGTCTGAATATGGCCAACTGTTCCGGATTTTGAGCGTAAACATCCTTACCATCCACATAAACATGGCCGGAGGTGGGCGTATCCACCCCGCCCAGGAT
>DUMX01000200.1 GCA_012839665.1 Gelria sp. | reverse complement strand
TCGCAATTTTAACGCAAGGGAATCTCGGAAAGGATAGCGAGTTAAAGTATGAAATTTGAAAGTCAATTTCCACAAAAAAAAGAGGGCTTTAAACCCTCTATATTTTCTAACATGTCTAGGTACAGTATTTTGTAATATATTTAAAGCTGGTATTGTCCTTGTCTACCTTTTTTAATATCGATAACATTAGGGTTGAGTTCTAGTTTAGGAATTACGGGAGGCGATACTTCCATTAGTACTATGTTTAAGTACTTTGAAACATGGGTAATAGTACCTAATTTGGCCAGATCATGAACCTTAGTTTTGTCCTTCACCTTTACTATTACTTCTACCATATTCAATCACCCCCAAGTATTTTTCTAAATTAAATATCCCTGCTCCTTGTTCATTAAACGGTAATCCTAGTGATTCTGCGGTATCATACATTGTTTGAACGGCTTGTTGGATATTATCATGTTTATTCTTAGTTGCGGCTAATATACCAGATATTATAGGTGCTGCATATGAAGTTCCATTTGCATGTTTACCATCGATAATAACATCGCCTGGAGCTAATATATTAGGTTTTCGACTACATGTTCTTCCTCTACTACTATATGATGCAAGTTTGCCAAATACATCAATGGCACCAACACTGGTAGCGTTAGATGCACAAGCGGG
Organism: Gelria sp.; assembly: GCA_012839665.1. Taxonomy (GTDB): domain Bacteria; phylum Bacillota; class Syntrophomonadia; order Syntrophomonadales; family Syntrophomonadaceae; genus UBA4844. The sequence continues at coordinate 7,531 of DUMX01000200.1, read as the reverse complement.
GCACTGAATTGAATTATAATGTGGACCATTATTTCCAGCTGCAACTATTATTGCTATACCAGTATTATTAACAATTGTATCTATTAGCATTCCTAATTCGCAATTCCCAATACATTTACTACCAAACCCGCTAGATATATTTATGACATCTGCACCTTCATCAACGGCCCATTCTAATGCCATTATTAAGAACACTTCACTAGGATAATCATTACCTATTTTACCAATAAGCAATTTGGCACCTTGAGAATAATATTTTATGATATTTGTTACAAATGTCCCATGCCCAAAACGATCTGTAGAACCTGTCCCAGTAAAATCCATTATTTTAGCAACATTTAGTCCGAGTGGTAGACCAGAATCTAAGACAGCAACTTTTGCTCCCCAACCTACATAACCATTCTTTTTTAGCAAGGTTGCTTGTATCATAGGTCTAAATATTACATTGTTTAGAAAATTGCCTTCAGTTGAGTACTTACCAATTCTAGCCAATCTTATTCTTTCAACAAAAGAAAAATGATGGAAAGCAGAGGGATTGTTTGATTTAACTATAATAATTGGGTAGTATTTGGAAACAAAAATCAAATTACTACCTGTAGACTTAATGGCTTCAACCTCAGCTTGACTTAGCAAGGATTTAGTTTTTACTATCAATTCCAATTATAACACCTACAGACTCTATTTCACAAGGTTCGACAACTGTCGACGGCATGACAATTAATTTTTGTTCATAAGTATTCTACACTACAATGGTAAATCCTGCCACGGAAATAAATAAGTGCCAAATAATTTTTTAAATTTATATTGGAGCAAAAACCCTAAATCCATACAATAAGCAAAAAAAGAGAGGGTTTAAACCCCTCTATATTTTCTGGCAAGACATTAGACATTTAATTAATTTAAAATAAGCTATAGGATCGGGAAGACTTCCGGCCTTTATACCACCAAAAAAAGGTTTTGCTGTCAAACAGGTAAAAAGAAAAGGGGCCTCTAAGCCCCCATTTTCCTATGGTGCCAAAGGTGGGACTCGAACCCACACGCCTTGCGGCACACGATTTTGAGTCTCTAAGATAGGTACTTTCAAGTGTTATTGCATACCATTAAGTTTATAGCAAGCACCAGATAAACCACGGTTTTAACTCATTATGTATTTTTTAGTGTTAGCAGGTATTTTAGAGTGATCGGGTGTCAAATTGGGTGGTCAAAATTGAAACGGTAAAGCCCGGTATATAGGCCATTATAAAAATGATGGGCAGTATATATTATTTTAATCAGAAGGGTTATAGCGTTTCAAGAGCAGGGGGAAAGCCAATGAATGTTAATACCAGGTTATCCAGGTTAGAATCAGTTATCCCTGTTGAACGGGAACCGAAAGCGGACTTGTCAGAACTAACTACCGATGAACTAAAATTCCTTGTTGCTTATGTAGAACAGTCTGGAAAAGGTTACATGGAAGGAGTGAGGGAATGAACCTTAATTCATGGGTAAGCAAACTAGAGAAAACCCAGCAGGCTAATGAGGAACTTGTAATCGTTACTTACGTCCCGGACTTTGATGATCCAAATTATATAATCGTTCAGCGAAGTGACCGGGAGGAAAATGAACATATTACCAGGGAAGAATGCAGGTGGCGTATTGCCTAAGCTAAAGCCCGCGGCGATAAGGTATATGAGATACAACCACAGGAGGAAAGCCTGTAGTCTAACCATATACAAATAAAAGAAGCTGCCCACACGTGCAGCGACAGACCCCATTATAGGTATAGTACCATTACCCGGCCAAAAACAAGGCCCTTAAATCATAAAATGGAAGCTGGTTGCAATATGAGCAGAAGAGCTAATTGAGGTTACAAAGAGTATTCAGGGATAAACGGTTATTTACTATTATTTACTTTCTATAATACGCGAAACAGCTATTATTACTGCAATTAAAGATAATAAAAATATTGTTGATAAGATTTCTGCAACACCTTGCCCTAAAAAGCATTCATATAGCCTATAACTTATGAGTGTCAAAAAAGTCATTCCTGCCATCAATATCAAAATATACACAAATAGTAGGAATTTCCCAAAAGCCGTATATTTATCTAATAGATTCACGAAAACCACCTCCCTAGAGAATAACGATTTGCTTTTATAGGGTATATTCGTTATCAATATCATCCAGCATCAACCCTTTTTCAGGAAGATTGGGAAATGTATTTTACACGCCGGCGGGATGAACTTATGTCCCCTGCTCAAAAGCGTATATGTTCAACTAAATCATACCAGCCCTGTTTGTGACCCAAGGAGTAACCCGGTAATGTAGGTATAGTAAATTAGAGAGGTAATCGTAGTTAGAAAAACAGTATGGGTTATACTGATTTAGGTCGCAGAGGAATTACCTTCTTTTTTTATAACATATATAAGCCATACGGAATTAATAAGTAGTAGTCCTATCCATATGTTAGTGGCGGTTTTTATTGGAACAATCCCATATTATGGAGTTTCTTTTGTAACCTCATGAGACCGATATTTCTCAATAATAATGGCCCCTGTCCATGTGTCACGTTTCCAGTGAGTAACACGGCTATCAGAGGTTGATGCAGCAACGTCCCAGCGGGTAAACCACAGGATTATTAATATAATTAAAGTAGCTAGCGATATTCCTTTTTGCATAAACCATCCCCTATTTTAATATAAATATCTTTCCAGGTTAATACTGCTATTCTACAAATGGCTATAATGTTCCTTTTAATGACAACGCGGGAGAGATATGTAAATTAAACAGGTGGGATAGCGAAACGCGACCGCCTACAACCCCAACCGGGCGGCAGCATTATCATTAAATAGATTACCTTCCCAGATATACCTTCTAACCATAGCCTGGGAACGATGGCCGGTTTGATTCATGATAGCACGTTCATTTACACCGGCGGCGGCACTGGTTGCCATACCTGCCTTAAGACTATGACCGCAGTATTTACTACTATCACGACCAGAAGCTTCAGCAGTGCGCTTGACTACTATAGCCACAGCCCTATCACTTAACTGGTTAGGCCATAGTACTATTACCTTGACGGCAGATACCTATAGCCATGTAAGGGAACGGTTACAGCGGGAAGCATCCCGAAAGCTAGAGCAGATTTTTAATATTGGCAATTAACCCAGACCTTAATTCGTATTAATTCGTACTTGATTACGAAAAAACCAAACCCGGCAAATTGGTACTTTAAGAGCTTTTTCCGTTTAATTCGTTTTTTCGTAAGACGCTTTAAAAAAAAACCCTCTAGGGCAAAAAACCTGGGGGGTTATTTATTTCTAGTAAACTCATATTTGGGTAAATTTAGTACGGTGATCCATTTTATAGTATAATAAATGGAACAGTTATTAAATAGCTCGAACAGGAGGGTTTAATCATGCGAAAACGGATATTGATATTTGTTCTAGCTATGGCAATATTGACTTTTGCCGTACCGGTGGCGGCCATCACACAAGAATTTAACGGAACATTGTTTTTTATCGGCTCTAAAGAGTATGTATCGGGTAAGTATGTTTATAACATGGACGTTGCCCCGTTTATCGAAAATGGCCGGACGTATGTGCCGGTTAGATACTTAGCTAATGCGCTAGGAATACCGGATAATGAAATAAAATGGTCCAGCGTAAACAGAGAGGTTTTTTTGGGCAAAGAAAATATTCGAGTTGTATTAAGTCCTGGCAGCTACTTACTTTTTAAGTATGATTATCCAGGGCAAATTGAAGCGTTGCCAATAACAATGGACGTAGCCCCCGTTATCTCCCATGACCGCGTATTCCTTCCGGCCCGCTATGTAGCGGAGGCATTTGGCGAAACTGTAAGTTGGGAACCGGAAACCAATGGGGTGTTAATCTCGCGGAATTATGCTCAATCTTCACAACAACAAGCCTATACAAAACAAAAACCAACTGAGCAGAAAACCATAACCTTTCAGAATGGGAGTAGTTACACCGGAGAAGTGTTAAATGGACTTCCCCACGGGAAAGGACGTTTAACGGAAGCAAACGGCGTAACAATAGAAGGTGATTTTGTCAACGGATATCCTGATGGAAACATTGTAATGAACTTTAATGATGGTGGTAGTTACACCGGCACTTTTTGTAATAATTCAGGACAAGGAACAATGGTTTTTCCAAATGGGGGTAAACTTACAGGGTCGTTTGTGGGCGGGAACTGCAATGGCTATGGTGAATATACATGGCCATCAGGGGACACATATAAAGGTAATTTCCTGAATAATAAATTCAATGGCGAAGGAATAATGTACTATAGAAACGGCGCAGTAGAAAAGGGAATATGGGAAAACGGTCAGCTTGTAAGATGGCTGGCAAACACCTCTGATAGCCGTCCAACGCAAACACCAACGGTTGGCGTCACTGTAACTGCTTTACGAAACAATAAAATAGTTGTTGGGCCAGAAAGTATTTTAACCCTTGATGGACGAATTCATAATCTAAAAATTGAAATCGAAATCCACAAGCTAAGACATGAACCTGAATCTATCTTCCAGGCCAAAGTGCAGGAATTAATGTTTCCCCAAGACAGTACGCTTACTATCAGAGCACGAAACTTTCAGCTTATTTGCCAACAACTCTTATATGGTACGATAACAGATGGTGAAGCAATTTTGAGGCTTAACTCCTTATAAATTGCCATAAGGAGAGATTTTTATATACCGCGAATCTAAAAATAACAGAAAGGGGGTTTAGAAAATGAAGAAAAAAATTCTTATCCTTACCTTGGTAGTATTATTTATTCTCATTTTCACGGTTCCGGTTTTTGCATACGGCACTTACTATTCCAATTCTTATGGTTCTGGTTATGGCTATAGCATTGGCAGAAATTATTACACCAATTGGAGCAATGGATTGTCTTCAACAAGCTATAATATAGGTCAAAATACTTATACTAATTGGAACGATGGTTTAAATTCTACCAGCTATTCTATTGGTAATACTCGTTATACTAACTTCAATAACGGCTCATACTATAGTAAACAAAAAATCGGCAAATATGATTATTATTATGGCAATGATGGCAGACTAGGCACGGGGTATTGGATAGGGAACACATATTACCTTAACTGGTAATATAATAGGCCCGGTCACATGACCGGGCTTTTTAAGTAACTAGGAGGCTTTATCATGCGAAAACGGATATTGGTATTAACCTTGATTCTGGCGATATTGGCCTTTGCTGCGCCGGGACAAGCACAGGCCGTAACGGATATCCATGCTGCCTTTAGCGTAGGCTCCCATACTTATTCTCGATACGGGTATCTCTATAATATGGACGTGGCCCCGTTCATCGAAAACAACAGAACCTACATCCCCATACGGTTTATCGCTCACGCTATCGGGATAAGCAATGACAATATAGCGTGGGACCCCTCTGTAGGCTCAGTGACTCTTGTGGATGGTTCCACAGTGGTTAGCCTGACTGTTGGCAGCACAATAATATACATTAATGGCTCACCTAGAGCTATGGACGCATCGGCAATAATCCGGGACGATAGAACCTTCCTTCCGGCCCGCTATGTGGCTGAAGCATTTGACAAAGCCGTTTACTGGTCCAACGAAACCAAGTCTGTACAAATACTCTGGGACGAAGCCTATCCACCTTCGCCACCCCCGGTTTACACCAATACCCCGCCCGTACCTTCTTATACACCCGAGCCTACCCCCTCACAAGACAACACCCCCCTTCCCCGCTACACATGGCAATTCAGAGGCGGAGAATGGTATTGGGATTCAAACGTATCCCAAGGAACGGCTAATACAATACTAGAATATTACAAGAAAAAACCGCGCCCTCATAGAAGTGAACTAGATTATATTACTACCTATTGCATGGATCCCGAAGATGATAAAGCGTTAACTGCCTTGGCAAATGAACTTAGAATACGAGGTAAAATAGCTGGCCTGGATAAGTACGAAACCATAGAATTAGGCGTTTCTTTTGTTCAAGGACTAGAATATGTCAGCGATTCCCTTTCAACTGGTTATGATGAATACCCCAGATACCCGATTGAAACATTATTGGAACAACGCGGCGACTGTGAAGATACCTCCATTTTTCTAGCCACCATGTTGCGCGAATTGGGGTTTGGTTCTGCCTTAATCTTTCTTCCCGGACATTGCGCGGTAGGCGTCAAAGGGGCAGATACGCTTCCCGGCACTTATTACTTAGTTGATGGGGTTAGATATTATTATTTGGAAACCACTGCACCAGGGTGGCCAATAGGAACCATGCCAGAAGAATATCTTGATAAAAAAGCCATAGTCCTGCCACTACCATGATAAAAGGGAGGTAACACCATGAAAAGAAAGGTACTTGCGGGGATATTTCCAGTTGTTGATACAAACTAATACCCAACCCACTTTTACACCCAATGTGTGCGGAAACTGGAGGGCTATTTTTTTCAAGTGGCTGTCAAATTGGGTGTCTAATTACCTTTAAAGTAATATCAGAAAAAACAAAAGGGGCAACAAGGCCCCTATTTTCCTATGGTGCCAAAGGTGGGACTCGAACCCACACGCCTCGCGGCACACGATTTTGAGTCGCGCTCGTCTGCCAATTCCGACACTCTGGCTTATTTAGTGCATAATAAATTATAATGGGCAGGCTAATACTTGTCAAGCTTGAGAAAGCAGCAGAAATAATATAGTCTAAAAAGAAAAAACCCCGGCTGTAGCCGGGGTTTTAAAAAATACTTATTATTTAGGACCCATACGGATAGCACCATCGAGTCGAATAGCCTGAGCATTTATATAAGGATTCTCTATGACAGCACAGCACAGATGTGCAAACTCGGATGGATTTCCCAAACGTTGAGGGAAAGGTACCTGAGCGCCCAGGGATTGGCGAGCTTTTTCTGGTAAGAGCTGCATCATTGGGGTATCGAAGATACCCGGAGCGATGGTATTAACCCGGATGCCGTCACGGGAAAGGTCGCGGGCGATAGGTAGAGTCATGGCTACAACGCCGCCCTTGGAGGCGGAATAAGCAGCCTGTCCTATCTGGCCATCAAAAGCAGCTACAGATGCTACATTAATAATAGCACCTTTTTCGCCGTTTTCGTTAGGCTCGTTTTTAGCTATCTGCGCGGCAGCCAATCTCAACATGTCAAAGGTACCTATCAGGTTGATATTAACTGTCATCGTGAACCATTCAAGAGGCATGGGACCATCTCTGCCGATAGTCCTGGAGGCACTGCCTATGCCAGCGGCATTAATTAGTGCGTCTACTCTGCCAAACTTATCTACAGCGGCCTTAACTACTGCTTCGTTTTCGGCAGTATTAGTGACATCGCATTTTACAAATGCAGCATTGTCACCAAACTTACCAACAAATTCTTTACCCTTCTCTTCATTTAAATCAGCAACAACGACTTTGGCGCCTTTGTCTATCAGCATTTCAGCTGCTGCTGCGCCGAGTCCGGATGCTCCACCTGTTACTATTGCAACCAGACCATTGATATCCATTCCAATTCCCCCTTAATTGTATTAATTAT
>DUMX01000199.1 GCA_012839665.1 Gelria sp. | reverse complement strand
GCAATAGTTAGTGGTCATGAGAAATTTAACCGGATAAAATAATAACGGTTTTACCGAAATATTTAAAGGATATTTGGCAATACTCATAAATATAAGGGTTAATAAACCTATTGATTCTGATAAGCTTTGTTGGTATTATTCTACTATACTGGTAACGTTGATTGAGTATACGTTTGAATATAAGGAGGATTTCTCATGGCAAATGAAGGGCAGGTTCTGGTAGAGGTTTTACATGGTAGCCATAATCCCGCCGGTGGTGGTTGTGAAGGTTGTGCTTCAGCAGCTAATTGTAGCTCCAACATCGATTATTCTATCCAGACGGAAAAGCTGGCGGAAAACCTTAAAGGAGAATATGGTGACAAGGTTCAGGTAAACTATATAGATGTCGATAAAACTAGCCTTAAGGATTATCCCATGGTAGACCAGGTTTTACAAATGGGTTATCCCTATCCCATTACCCTTATAAATGGTGAACCCAAATTTGCGGGTGGGATATTGTTGCCCGAAATTAAATCCGTAATAGATAAACTATTAGAACAGTAGGTACAACAAAGGAGGGCTTAAGCCCTCCTTTGTTTTTATTAGCTCTATAGAATCAGGCTATTTACGCCTTACCCTGAACAATTAATTGAGTCCTAAACTTGAAGTCATTTACATGGCAACTTTGTTATTAGCCTCTATTTTCTTAAAACTGTATAATATATAAATCAGGGAGGTTGACTGATGCAAGTAAGTAGTACTGATTTATATGGTTCCAGCAAATATCATATTTTGACCTACGGTTGCCAGATGAATGTTAGGGATTCAGAAATAATGGCCGGATTACTGGAAGGAATGGGCTGTACTGCTACAGATAAAGTAGAAGATGCTGATATTATTCTTTTTAATACCTGTAGTGTTCGCCACTCCGCTGAAAACAAGGTTTATGGCAAACTGGGTGAAATAACGGGTTTGAAGAGGAAGAAGCCTGAAACTCTTATTGCTTTCGGGGGGTGCATGGCACAATTACCGGAAGTGCGGGAGAAACTTAAAAAAATAGGGGTAGATGTAGTTTTCGGTACCCATAACATACATGAATTACCTTATCTAATCAAAGAAGCTAAGTCGCAGAAACATTCAGTTTATCGGGTATGGGACCAGGAAGGGACAGTAGTAGACGCCATGCCTTCTCGACGCCGTCCCGGTTTAAGCGCTTATGTTAATATAATGTATGGTTGCAATAACTTCTGTAGTTATTGTATAGTTCCCTTTACCAGAGGACGGGAGAGGAGTCGTCAACCTGAAGATATAGTAAAAGAACTAGAAGAGATTGCTGCTCTGGGCTATCGGGAAGTAAATTTGTTGGGACAAAACGTAAACTCTTATGGTCGTGGGCTGGAAAAAGAAATTGATTTTGCTGATTTACTGGAAATGGCTTCTGACGTGGAAGGGATTGAGCGTATTCGCTTTACCACATCTCATCCTAAAGACATGTCAGATAAATTAATTGAAGCGGTGGCAGTCTTACCCAAGGTTTGCGAGCATATTCATGTTCCCCTGCAAGCCGGAAGTAATGACATATTACGTCGAATGAACCGTAATTATACTCGCGAACATTATCTGGAACTGACTAATAAAATTCGCCAGCAGATACCAGGAGTAGCTATAACTAGCGACCTTATTGTTGGTTTCCCCGGGGAAAGTGAGGAGGATTTTTTGGATACCCTGGATATGGTTAAGAAGGTGCGTTTTGAGGCAGCATTTACCTTTATGTACTCCCCCCGTAGTGGAACTCGGGCTGCCAGCTGGGAAGAGCAGTTAGAATTGGAGGAAAAAAAGGAGCGTTTGCAGCGTTTGAATCAGGTTCAGTATCAGATAGCAACCGAAATAAATCAGTCTATGCAGGGTGCTATTAAGGAAGTTATGGTGGAAGGACCAAGTAAAACTAACCCGGAAAAACTTACTTCCCGTACCAGAACAAATCATATAGTTATATTTTCTGGCTCAAAAGACTTAATCGGGAAGTTAATAAATGTTAGAATAACAGAAACAAGAACCTTTTCCCTATTCGGGGAAGTGGTTTAATTAATTAGCAGAGGGGATAAGAATTTGAATACAGAAGAAATTATTAAAGTTGCCTTTGAATTAGGAAATGCTATTGCCCAATCGGAAGAGATGATTAACCTCAAGAACCAGCAAACTGAGCTTATGAATAAGAAAGAAGCCTACGATTTGATAATACGTTATCAGGATGCCAAGACTAAAATAGAACGTAAGCTCATGGATGGTCTTATGGTAGCCCAGCAGGAGGAGGCTCACCTGAATATTCTGGAACAACAGATTACCAATAACTCTGATATTCAGATACTAATGGCGGCCCAGGAAAAGCTGGAAAATCTTATGCAGGCGGTATATTTTGCTATAAATCAGGCAGCAGCTGGTAGTTGCTCTTCCGGCTGTGATTCCTGTGGTGGTTCCTGCCCAATGTAATTGGAGGGAATGGACTCGGGCTTGGAGGTTATAGTATTTTTGACACTGACGGGATTAGACACTGAAGGACATTGAAAAACTATGAATTGCACTGAATTTTATTATATTTTTAAAGGATAGCGAAGGCTAAAGCCTCCGCTACGAATCGCGGGATAAAGACGAAACAGCCAGACAACCGACCAACTACCGGTAGCGGAGGCTT
>DUMX01000198.1 GCA_012839665.1 Gelria sp. | reverse complement strand
TGTTTGCGTCCACCACCATAAATTAAATACACTCCTGTTTATACTGCTATGTTTATTGAGCGGCTGGCTGATTTAAGACGGCCTGCTTCATTAATTCATCTCTTTCTTCCTGTGATATTCCGGCTAAAATCTTGTTTATCTCTTCTGCCAGCTCAGTGCTATCTTTTTTAAGTCCAACGGCAATGGCGACATCATCCGGAGTATATTTAAAACCCTGACCCTCAGCAAACTCGGCCATACCGAACTTGGCATTGGCGGTGGTGGCGGAAATAGCTTCCGGTTTTTCGGAAATATATCCGTCGATAATGCCTGATTCTAATGCTACCCGCATAGCCGGGAAATCATCCATGGCCGGCTTTTTATCTACATCGGGAATCTGGTCGATAACGGTATAATGGAAGGTGTCGAGCTGGGCGGTAATCTTGGCTCCGGCAAAATCCTTAATGCTAGTAGCCTTCTCGTACTTCGAACCCTTCTGCACAACGATAACTAAATCGGAGCTGTAATAAGAATCAGAGAAATCAATGGTCATTTTCCTCTCCGCAGTCGGGGACATACCGGCAATAATACCGTCAATTTTCCCCGATTGTACCGCAGGGGGTAAACCAGCCCAGGTTGTTTTTATAATAACTAATTCTTTACCCATACCATCAGCCAAAAGTTTGGCAATTTCCACGTCATAGCCTCCGGCAAATTCTTTCGTACCGGAAATAGGAACAGCACCATTGGAGTCATCAATTTGAGTCCAGTTAAATGGAGGGTAGTCACATTCCAGACCTACCCTAAATTCGCCTGATTCGACTGATTCGCCCGAACCTTTACAACCAACTGCGGTTACGCACAATCCCATTATTAGGATTGCGCACAACACCAACTTTACTATATTTTTCATGCCTTTTCCCCTTTCGCGTTAATTTTTCGCTTTTTTTCGCACCAATTAAGGCTATTTTACCACAAAAAATAGCTCCTGGAGTTTTTAAATTAGGGAGAAAAGGCGAAATATGTCCGAGGGCAATCCCCGGACATATTTTTATAAGTGCCAGGCGACCCGGGCGCCTTCTTCTACAGCTTCAATAATGCGCCGCGGTTGCCGGGCATCGCCTACGAGATGATAAGATACGTTCTCTTGTTTTAAAATATCTTCCAGTTCACTGTACCCGGTACTGCCAGTAGCAATTATTACCTGCTGCACCGGTTTAAGCTCCTGCTCTTTATCTGGTTCACGTTGGAGTAATAAGCTTTCCTCCTTAATCCGGGTTACCCTGCTGGTAAATAAGAATTTTACCCCGGCACTGCGTAAGCGCCGATGCAGCATGTAACCGTGTGAAGTAAGAGTGGAAACTGGTGAACGCGCCTCCGTCTCTACAATGCTAATATTTTTTATTCCCTTTTCCCGCAGATAATCGGCAGTTTCCATTCCCACTAACCCGCTGCCCAGTATAACTACCGCTTCTTGAGGTGCAACTGCGCCATTAAGCAGTTCCTGTGCATAGCAAACATGGGGCAGATTTATGCCTGGTATATCCGGTTTAACCGGCCGGGCACCGCTGGCTAATATAACTTCATCAGGATGACCTGTTTGTATCATTTCCCGGGTTACCTCTTGGCCGGTAATGATTTCAGCGCCATGTCTGGTAGCACGGGCTGTTAATTTCTCTATCCAGCGCCCATATACTTCCTTATAAGGTACTCGTGCCGCCAGAGTTACCTG
>DUMX01000197.1 GCA_012839665.1 Gelria sp. | reverse complement strand
GGGGGGAAGTTACGTTGCTAAGGGCAGCGTAACTGTTGTATGGACATTGGAAGTAGAATCAAGATGGCCCGGACATCTGCACAAATGTCTATGAGAGATTTAGCAGAAAAAGTTGGGGTATCTCATACTGCTATTTCCAAATACGAGCGAAATATTGACCGTCCCAGACCTGCTATACTTTTAAAACTAGCCCGTGTTTTAAACGTTGATGCTGTTTATTTCTTACGAGACACACCCTTTGACCTGCAATGTACGGCTTATAGAAAGCAAAAGAAACTTTCCCAGAAGCAACAAAAAAGTATTGAAGCAAAAATTACTAACATTCTGGAAAAACAATTAGATTTTGAATCCGCATTGCCCAATCACTATGCGACAGTATTTAAACTACAAACATATGAGGTTGCTAGTTTCGAGGATATAGAGCAGGCTGCAGAGGCACTTCGTGAGTATTTTGAAATCGGATATGCTTCGATAGAAAACCTTACTGAAACCATTGAGCAGAATGGCATACGAGTTGTAGCGATGGATGCTCCCCAGGGTTTCGATGGTTTTTCATGCTGGATTAATGGAGACATTCCCGTTATTGTTTCACAGACGAATATTCCTGGTGATCGTCAAAGATTTAACCTGGCTCATGAACTTGGACATTTATTACTTAATACTACTAACGGACTTGATGAGGAGAAAGCAGCTCATAGGTTTGCTGGCGCTTTGCTGTTACCACGAAAGACAGCGCTAAGAGAGTTTTGGTCTAAGAGGTCTTATTTAAGTATGAAGGAACTCTATATTTTAAAGCACAAGTATGGTATTAGTATGCAGGCAATTGCTAAGCGTGCATTTGATTTAGAGATAATTACAGATAAAGCTTACAAAAGGCTCTATATTCAATTTAGTAAGAATGGTTGGCGTAAAAAAGAGCCTGGAACTCCATACCCGGTAGAACAATCATATCGGTTTATGTTGCTGGTTCAGCAGGCTCTGGCAGAGAACTTAATTAATCCAAGTAAAGCAGCCGAGCTACTGGGTCAAAGACCACCTGCGAATACTCGATCGTACGATTACAGTTTTGATGATCTGGAGTATATCGCCAATCAATACCGCTACGATAAGGAATTAATAGCGTTTTCGGAATGTGCGGAGGATTTTTTAGAGTATGAGTAGTATTTGCAGGGGAGATATTTGGATTGTTGACTTGAACCCGACACAAGGCTCAGAAATGCAAAAACAGAGGCCATGCGTAGTTATCAGTGAGGACAATCTGGGGCGCTTGCCGCTTAAAATTGTTGTCCCAATCACCGAGTGGAAGGACGGTTTTGCGGAGTATATTTGGATGACAAAACTAACTCCTAATAAATCCAATAATCTTTCTAAGCTATCAGCAGCAGATAGTTTTCAGGTACGGTCTGTTGCTGAAGAAAGGTTTGTCAGTAAAAAAGGTGCGGTATCACCAGAGGAACTGGAAGACATAGTAGCAGCAATTGCAATATTAATCAGGGTGCAGTTGCCAGACTAAAAACTAAAGGGAGTTTTAATCCTCAAGAAAGATGTTGTTTTTTACTGGAAAACGGTATATACTATGTTTAAACAATAAGGGGGGATTATTATGCAGACAAAGGTAGGAAAATGGGGGAATAGTCTTGGAGTACGCCTTCCACAATGGATTGCCGAACAAGCTGAAATAAGTGACGGGGCAATAGTTGAAATCAGTTTGAAAGATGAGATGATTGTAATTAAAAAAAAGAAGTTATCTTTAAATGAGATGTTAAACGATATTACTGTTGAAAACCTGCATAAGGAAATTGATATGGGTTCAGCAGTTGGGAGAGAGGTATGGTAAAGGGTTATACCCCCAAACGGGGTGATGTTATATGGCTTGAAATTAATCCCCAAGCTGGGCATGAACAAGCTGGAAAAAGACCTGCTTTAGTTATTTCCCCGGAAGCATACAATCATAAAACAAGCCTATTACTTGTTTGTCCTATCACATCACAAATAAAAGGCTACCCTTTTGAAGTAGAACTACCGCCAGGGCTACAAATTAAGGGCGTTATTTTAGCAGATCAAGTTAAAAGCCTTGATTGGCAAGCAAGAAATACACAATTTGCCTGTCAAGTTCCAGATTCCATTTTACAAAAAACAGTAGCAATGATAAAGATTTTACTAGATTAGGAAAACCGCTGGGAATCCTCCCTCTTTTAATAGGGGGTCAATAACCCCTGACTAAAGTCAGATATATCCTACGCGAAACATAATAAAAGGCTGATATATCTTAAAGAGTTTTCGTACTGTCGGTTTACCGCCGGGTAGGTTTTTATGCTGTGTTTATGTTAAGATTAAACAAATATGGTTAGTGTAATTATCTATCAGAAGGTGGCAAAGAGGGAGAGATTATGGGAATTCTTAAGAACACCAAGGTCAATAAATTGTTTATTTGCTTGGTAACGATTGTAGTTATATTATGCGGCAGTAATTCTGCACAAGCAGCACAGAAGGACTTAACCCACTATCCAACTACCCAAATAGGTTATTACCAGTGCTCTTGGGAATTGGCTGAATCTGAGAACAGTATATATAATGCAATCAAAGCTTCGCAATTCGTTAACGGAACTATTGTTGAATCGGGGCAGATATTTTCATATAATCAGGCCGTTGGAGAACGGACAATCGAACGGGGATTTGCAGAAGGACCTATTGCGGGCAGTAGTAGATGGAGTGTAGGCGGAGGAATTTGCATGACATCCAGCGTACTCCATCAAGCTGTCAAATCAGCCGGATTACCAGTAATAGAAAGACACAGCCATGTTACACCTGTTACATATCTTCCACAGGGTGAAGATGCAGCAATTTGGGGTAGAGTAAAGGACTACAAGTTTAAAAACAATACTGATAACCCAATTAAAATAATCACTGGAAGCCGAGATAATTATTTATATGTAGAACTGGAAACCATATATCCTTCCAGGTCCTTTTATTTGGATCAACAGCTTATTGGAAATACCATTTTTTTAAATAATCGCAATTATTTAAAAGTAAACGATTTGCCAGATGCCCTAAAGGTAAACTGTACAGAAGAATTAATTTCAGTTAGAGATTTGGCCAATCATTTTGAACATGCTATTCAATGGAACGATGCCGAAGTACACTTAAACTCTGTTCCCACGGGCAGTGAAATAAATGATATAGGCTACAGTACCCAGCAAATTTCCAATAATATTGTCTGGATTATTGATGGCAGTATTCGTAGTACGGAGTTGAAAATTTTGCCAGTTAATTGGATTCATATTATACTGAACTTGAGGTGTTGATTATGCAAGACTGGACTAAAATTAAAGTAGTCGGTAGACGCAAACCTCCGGTGGTTGATATTTTTTCTCCTGAATGGGATGCCTATTTAGATTTAATTTGGTCTTTAAGGCAGGATAAAACCTTTATCCCAAGGGGGGTATACAAATTCAAAACCTTTGAGGAGGCAAATGAATGGGCAGAAAGAATGGTACTAGGAGAGAAACCTACAGCCGCACCCCCAAAGCAGAAGATTTAATTTTTAGATAGACTAATACATATAGTAGTTTGTTTTAGTATATTGATGAGCCCTCCGTTTAGGAGGGTTGTTTCTTTTTCTGATATTATTGGTAATTAAGGAAGGAGGCAGAACTAATATTCCCTTTTCAACGTCTAAATATATAGTACCATTATGCTAACTATGCCGATTTATCGGCAAATTATAAAGGAGGAATTCAGTTGAAGAAAATTAAAATTGTTGCACTAATAACCCTGTTGTGTTTCATATGTACTATTCCAGCATTTGCTGCTACTGATTGGGGTAAAGAGCCCAAGAATTACGATGTAAGAGTATTTGTTGACAATAAAGACAACGAACATGAAAGGTTTACCCATGCCTGCTGGGAATATGAGTTCGTTGTCTTTATTGTCAACAAATACTCTTACATCGTAATTCTTGGGCTCT
>DUMX01000196.1 GCA_012839665.1 Gelria sp. | reverse complement strand
TTTAACCGTATCAATCGGCAACTCGTGTACTCCCTTGTCAGTCGTCACCTCAAAACCGTGCTGGGGAATAGCCAATCGTAAAAACTTTTCTTCAGGAAACTGTTTTTGCAAATAATCCTTAAAATCCCACCCTAAAGACCACATACAAAACAAACCTATGCTAAGTACTTCCATCTCTGGTTTTTGAGACGGGCGATTATAGTCAAGCTTACGCAGTGCCTGAATTTGGCAGGGACGACCTACGACCGCCATTTTTTGCACTTTATTGTTCTGCGCTTCAATGATTTTACGCATACCGGGTGAAGCTAAAAAACGAGAACCGGCTGACTTTTGAATATCATCAATCTCCGATGACAAAAATGGTTCCGGGGTAACCTGGTCATCAGTGCCCGTTAGTAAAACGGTTTCTGCCAATTCATCTTCCAAAATGGTTTTCACCAGATAACTGACCGTACCTCCATCCTGCTGTCCGTTAATACCTTTCGCAGCCTTAACCTTATAAGCTTTCAAATGAGGCCCTATAGCCAAATCTCGCGGTATATCCGGTAAATACTTTTCGCTTATCGCCTCCCAATCCGTGAAAGTACGCGGACAAACTGAATAGCAACGTCCATTAGAAACATTACAATCAAAACGTAGAACCAGATGATCTTCAATGTTGGCTATGTATGGACACCAATCAAGACAGGCACCACACAGAGCACATGTAGAGCTAGCTAATACTTCATTTTTTAGCTCCATTCCTCCAGACATTTAATCCCCTCCCTTATCATGGCCGGCCACATACACTGTCGGTAATTAAAAATAAAACCACCCTCCTTTTATGTTTGTTCAACTGTACTGAACGTCGTTCATAAATATAATTAAACTTCGATATGTTGATTAAATAATCCTTCTTTTATATGGTAAATTAGGTTAATTATGATAAGTTTTTGATTTAATAACCTCTTATGTCCACAAAATAGGCAATAAAAGAAGCGGAGCCAGGGTGGCCCCGCCTTTTATTGCTGCCTTATGATAACTCTAACAACTTATAGCAATTATAAATTGTCTTCCTCCAAGATAAAACGCCAGGCGCAAAACCAATCGCCAGGATGTTCGTCAGGCGGACAACCAATGCATTCAGTCCGGATGCGTTCATCTATCGTCCAGGCAAAACGGCTGTACTCAACTAAACCTGCTGATTTACACGGATAATCTGCCAGTCCTTTACGTTTGCGGGCTGATTGTACCCGACAATCATTCATTTGAAAAATAATGCTATTGGGACTTTCTTCAATAATAGACTGGACATTTATCTGAGCGTACATGCGAAAAGCCAGGGCTCGCTTCAAGCCATCAATACCCGCTTTTTCAGGAAGACCCAGGAATTTCTTAATCAGCCGGGCTTCCACCTGCGAATAACGCCCCCAACAAGAATCATTGCAACGCTTGGCATCATTCATGCCATACGCCCTCTCAACCGCTTGAAACCACAGGCCGTCCATAGCCAGCCAATTTTTACCTATTTCCCCGGTCAACTCCACCAATTTTTCCCGCGGTAATTTCAGCAGCGGTTCGGGGACACCATCCTTTACTTCGAAACCTAAAGTCTTCCCCAGACGATTCATTTGAATATTATTAATATTTCCCTCTACCTCTTCCAGCAAATCCAATGCCCGTTCCATACCTAACTGATGTTCTATTTCCCGAAACCATAAGGTATGATGCACGGCCATACGATGACCCATATGGATAATAAAACGGGCCAGTTCCTCCTGATTTAAATCTTCAATTTTCCGGCTATCATTGTTCGTACTTTGTCCCATAGCAAATCCTCCCCATACATTATTAATTTCTGCAAGAATTGTTTTTGACCAGACCTATGGCCAATGATTGGTGAAATGATATGACCATATCAATCATTTCCGCTTCTGTTATGTCTTTGTTTACTACCCATTTAAATACCGCATATTTTATCATTGCCAGTGTCGAACTAGCAATTGGTATTACCGGCAAATCACGAAAAATACCCTTCTTAATTCCAAATTGAATATTCTTGCCGGTAAACTCCAAGAACTTATTGTCAAACTCATTTAAACATTCATCTATCGGGTCACTAATTCCCGGAGCCCGGCTAAATATTTCTGCCAATTTCTCATTCCGGATAAATACTTCCAACATTACTCTTTTAGTTTCAATAAAACGTAAGCACAGGTCATCTTCTTCTTTAAAATAATTATTAACACTATCAATAATCTGCTCTAAAAAATCAGTTAATAAGATTTTCAGTAAATCTTCCTTGTTATTAAAATACCTATAAAAGGTCCCGGTGCCATAACCGGACCTGTCGATAATATCCCTTACAGGGGTGTTTACATAACCTTTTTCCACAAACAAATCCAGGGCACACTCTAAAATCTTTTCCTTTTTTTTCTGCATTTTAACCTTAAGCAAGTTATCAACCCATCTTCGGACTGAACATTCGTTCAGTTTTATTTATTATAAACCTGCATAAATAACTTGGTCAACCCCTTGCAATAAGATAATTCTGGAGTAAAAGCTTCCTAATACATATAATGAACATAGACTTATACAAATGGAGGGCAACGTTTATGAAAGAAACGCACGTGGTAACGTGTTTTCTACAAAACAAAGATAAAATACTGCTTCTATGCCGCAGTAGGCAGGTAGGTTCTTATACCCAAAGGTGGGCCGGGGTTAGCGGCTATATGGAACCAGGGCACAGCCCTCTGGAACAGGCCTTGCAAGAAATTAGTGAAGAAACCCGGTTGAGTAAAAATGAAGTGAAGTTGCTTAAAGAAGGTTTGCCCCTGGAGATAATAGACGAAACCCTGGGTAAGATTTGGGTGGTGCACCCGTTCCGTTTTCAGGTGGACACGCCGGAGAAGATTCAAATTGACTGGGAGCACAGCGAGTGCAGATGGATTGAACCTGAAGAAATCAAAAACTATAATACCGTACCCGGTCTCTATTCCGCCTGGGAGAGAGTAAAGTAGAATCTGCAAAATAATAGTGGCTCCTTTTAGAAAAGAGAGGGATAAAGCTCGACTCAAGCTTTACCTGTATCGGAAGAGGGTTTTGACACCGTACCTGCGGCCTATCTGACCGGAATTATTACGAAAAAAGGGATAATTGCTCCTGATGCCGTCAAATCATACCAGGAAATTCGCTAAATGTTGGGTATACGTTGTCAAAGAAACACTTATTCATCAGCTAATCTTCGAATAGCCATCTTATATACCTCTAAATCATCCCTGGGACCAATGGCTATAATACCCATCTCAACAACATCATCCGGGCCTAATTGAGGTTGATAAATGATTCTGAGATTAAGCTGTTTGCTCTTTATTTTTGCAAACTGGTGTAATTGTCCCTCACAACGGTTGGCGTTGCCATCTGGTTTAAACAACGCCCCTTTTTCCGCCTGCTTAAGTATCAACTTCAGGACATCATTTCTCTTGCCCGGGCTAAATGACTTGTAATCCTTAATTGCCTCACTGGAAAAAAGCACTCTTGTTTTGTATTTTTCAAGAAGCAATTTTTTTAACTGCTCCATCTTATTATCAGCCATACGCCTTAATCCTCGTCCAACTCTACATCATTCAGACCTGATATTAGTTCGTCCAGGTTAAAATCCCCATCTTCTACCACATCCAATATGGACACAGCTGCCTTATCATCCTTACGTGATAGTGCAATCTGGTACATATACTCATCAGCAGCCTGTTCTATGGCCTCTTGAAGTTTTAAGAGCCGTGCATAATGTTCAATGTCTACCAGAACACCTGCAGCATTTCTGTTTTTATTGTTTTGTATAATATATACTTCAGATGTTTCTTTACCTGCGTACTGGTTAAGTATGATATTACCAGAAGCAATAAGCTG
>DUMX01000195.1 GCA_012839665.1 Gelria sp. | reverse complement strand
GCTCCGGGTTATGCTGCTGCCGGACCACCGTACTCCTATATCTATACGTACTCATAGTAGTGAACCGGTTCCGTTTTTAATTTATGATAAGAATAATCCGGTATCGGGCGGAGCAGGTAAATATGATGAGGAATCAGCCCTTCAAGGCTCGTTTGTGGCCGAGGGGTACAGGCTGATGGACCGTTTTATTCGGGGAGAATAGACACGGGAAATAGACGCGGACTCGCTTCGCTTGTGCGGTTTGGGCAGGATTTAAGCGGTTTTAATAATTTCAAACGAAGGCGAAAATGTAAAAAAGACCGGCAAAGCCGGTCTTTTTCATTCTATATTGAGGAAGGATAGTACGACTTCCTCCATTTCTGCGGCAGAGGTCACGGTATGGTGCCTTACTTTTCGTTTATCTATGTTCTTAATCGCTTCCGGTATGGACATAGCAGTCTCTACAGATAGGGCTTCTAAGAGCTCGAATTCATTTTTACCCTTAATCAGTTCCGGGCTTAATATGGCCTGGGCAACACTGCTGCCGAATTTGAAGGGACTGGCAGTAGAAGCAATCACCGTACAGCTGTTATCACCGGTTTGCTGCTGATATTTTTCATAAACATTTAGTGCTACTGCAGTATGAGTGTCGAGGAGGTAATGATATTTATTCCAGACCGCAGTAATGCTTTCAAGGGTCTCGGCATCAGTAGCATAATCAGACCAGAATATTTCCTGCACCTGGCTGTGGGTTGTTTCATCCACTTCATAACGACCACTATCCTTCAGTTCATCCATCCATTGGCTCACCTGCTGGCTATCATGTCCGGTCAATTCATATAGCAATCTCTCCAAATTAGAGGATATCAGTATGTCCATGGAGGGAGAAATGGTTTTTTCGAAGCTGCGGTTGCGGTCATATACACCAGTCCTGATGAAATCAGTAAGGACGTTGTTAGAGTTGGCAGCACAGATTAGCCGTTTTATTGGAATACCCATCCGCCGGGCATAATAGGCAGCCAGAATATTGCCAAAATTACCGGTAGGAACCACGATGTTTATAGTTTCACCGGGCTTGATAGAGCCCCTCTGACACAAATCCACATAAGCAGAGATATAATAAACTATCTGGGGCAGCAATCTCCCCCAGTTTATAGAATTAGCGGAGGACATTTTCATTCCCTGCCGCTGTAGTTGTTCTATAATCTGGTCACTGGTGAATATATTTTTAACCCCATTCTGGGCATCGTCAAAATTACCCAGTACCCCGGCTACGTGGACGTTATTACCTTCCTGGGTTATCATCTGCATTTTTTGTACTTCGCTAACTCCATCCTGAGGGAAAAATACAATTATGCGGGTGCCGGGCACATCTTTAAATCCTTCCAAAGCCGCCTTACCGGTATCTCCGGAGGTAGCCACCAGAATGATTATTTCGCTGTTTTCTCCAATTTTATTAGCACTGGTAGTCAGTAAGCGGGGTAATACTTGTAAGGCCATATCCTTGAAGGCACAGGTAGGGCCGTGCCATAGTTCCTGAATGTTAAGCCCGGGCTCCAGTTCAATCAGCGGGGCTATTTGGGCGTGGTCAAATTTTTGCTGGTTATAGGCGCCGTTAACACAGGCCTCGATTTCTTCGGGTGAAAACTCCTCTAGAAATAGCTGCATGACGTGGGCTGCCCTTTGCTGGTAAGTCCAGGACTCCATTTGTTTTAAGGTTTCTATATTTATAGATGGTATACGGCCAGGAACAAAAAGCCCTCCATCCGGGGATATGCCCATAGTAATGGCCTGGGCTGCGCTAACTGCACCGTATTTTCCTCTACTGCTCTGGTATTTCAAGAAATAACCTCCTCTTTATGTTACACGACCATTTTGTTATCAGCGCCCATTTCCATATTTAATTCTATACTTATTACTCGTTCGGGGAAAGTGTATTTATATAAACTTTAGCGGATGACGCAAGACCTTTTTTCTTATATTATTAAATAGTCAGGAGGTAATAGTATTGGCACAATTTATTATGCTAGTTATGGCAACTATTTTTATTAAGCTATTATGGGATGTATATAAAGAACAAACTCAATATAGAAAAAAACCCCGCCATACTCAGAAAGGTGGCGAGGTTATTGACCTGAGTAATGCTTGGATAGACTTGGATGATATGCCCTATAACCGGCGTGATTATCTCCTTAACGGAAAAGAATTGGAACTATATAATCTGCTGCAGGATGCTATTGGTGACAGTTGCGTAATCCTGCCCCGGGTCCGGTTGGCAGATTTTATCAGTGTATCCCCCCAGGCCAAAAACCGGCTTGAATATGCTAATCGGATTAAGGAAAGAAGTGCAGATGTATTAATATGTGAAGCCAGTAATTTAACACCGGTAGCCCTGGTGATATTTGAAACTGAAGCGGAAAGCAAGAAAAAGCAACTGGCCGACCGGTTTACCCGTAAAATCTGTGAAGCTGTAGATTTGCCCTGCCTGAATTTAAAATCTGCCGCTCCACCTTCCCTATCCCAACTTAAAATGATTCTACAAAAATCGGGGATGAACATTTAATACGTAAATAGATTTTTTTCAACGCATCAGTGCTTAGTGGGAACGGATTTTGGTACAATAAGGTTTGGTAGTAACTTTCCTTTTTAGGAGGTAATTTATTGAATATATCCTTAGTGGAGATACTTTTTTCATTTATAGGCGGGCTGGGCTTGTTTTTGTTTGGCCTTAAGTT
>DUMX01000194.1 GCA_012839665.1 Gelria sp. | reverse complement strand
TTTACGGGTGCTATCTAACATACGGTCATAGCTTTCCTGTAGTTTTTCTCCTACCTCGTCAGCACTACCACTCAACAAATATGATTTCTTCACCATTTTATAACCCCTCACTGATTTGTTTTAATGTCTGTTCTATAACATGTTTACGTGGTGGTATGACTATAGCTTTACCATCTAAAATTAGTCCATCGTGCTGATTATAACACGAGGTTCGTAACTTTACTCTACCCCGGGGCAGTTTTCCTATCACTTCAGTTTGGGCACGTACGGTATCGTTAATATAGCAAGGTGCCAAAAAGTCAATATTTTGAGTTTCATAAATAGTGCCTGCACCGGGCATCCGGTTACCTACCACATTAGATATGAGGCCAATAAGTAGCATACCGTGAACTACACGAGTTTTGAAATGCCCCCGACGGGCTCTGATTTCATTAACATGAAGCCAGCTAAAGTCTCCAGTTATTCCAGCGTAAAGATATACGTCGGTTTCAGTAATGGTTTTTTCTATATATCCAGTGTCACCTATTTGGAGTTCACTATATATATGTTCAATCAATATACAACACCTCTGTTTAACTAATTATTGTCATTTCTCTTTTTGCTCTTTTTCAAATGTAGTCGCGGGTTTATCGCCCCCGCTTTCGTGTTCCTGAGCACGAGCTACCGCATTTAACTTTCTATTGACAGTATCAAATCTTTTGTTAATGTTATCCAGCTTTCTGTTAACAGTATCGAATCTTTTACTAATACTGGCATTTTGCTGCTTTAATTCTGATATTTCCTGCTTCATAAGCTCCTGAAACTCTACCAGTTTTATCATACTGCTAGTTAATTTCGAAATATTATTAGCAAAATGCAGGTCAAAATCGTCTATCTTATCTTCAAGCCCTATAATAAGTTCTGCTATCCTGGCTACATCTCTTTTGCTGGGAAGCGGATTAGCTTCTAATAACTGGTCCATATTCTGTTGAGAAACCTCGTATAGAGAAAGATACTGATCTCTGATTTGGTCCAAAACATTAATAAAGCTTTTGCTGGCTATAAGTTCTCTGGTAGCACTGGCCCACGATTCTTCGGTATTAAAATATAATTCCTTCCACAGCTCTACGATATCAGGCATTTTAACATTATCCCCTGGCTCTGCCTGTTTCTGCTTTGTCTTGCTGCTATCTTCTGCCATTAACTATTTGCCCTCCTATCGTATAAGAAATACAATGCGGTTACAGCCATTTAAGGCCATAACCGCTAAACTGCAGTGTTCAAGATATACTACAGATTATCTACCTTTTTAGACAGTTCATCTACTTTTTTAGACAACTGGTCTACATAACTGAAAGTAGGAATCTCCAAGTTATCAAATGCATTAACGACTGCTTCCTGAATCATTTTTTGCATTTGCTGTTGGTTCTTTTTAGCCTGGTTGGCAAGTTCCTCAATAACCTTATTAGCCTCTTCTCTAGCTACTTTACGTTGTTCCAGATATTTGCTCCCCATACTTTCAATCTGTTCTTGAGACCAGGACATACTGCCCAGGGTTATTAGCCACATGTCCCAAAGTTTTTCAGTTGAACTTTCCAACATTGCAAATGTTTTATTAACATTTTCGTTACTCATAAAGTCACTCCTTTCCCTAGACTATTTTATCTGGCGATTTAGCCTGAACCACCCCCTTTATTTGGTGCTGCTATAATATGTGAATATACGAATGAATATACAAACAAAAATGGTTAGTAATTGATTTATAGGTATATTTTTACTTCGCTTATACAAACAAGTCTAAAGCACTTATGTGTTAATGTCAACTTTTGAATTAAGGTGAAATAAGTGAAGAAATGCTATTAGAACGATATTAGAAGAGTTAGCGCTGATTTTTGAAAGAGTTGTATCATTTTGATAAGATACTAACTAATTGATGGCAGTTATCTAATCGAAATTCATTTTCGTCAACTGAGGTGAGAAAAATCATTTGTTCATGTTCATGG
Source organism: Gelria sp. (assembly GCA_012839665.1). Classification (GTDB taxonomy): domain Bacteria; phylum Bacillota; class Syntrophomonadia; order Syntrophomonadales; family Syntrophomonadaceae; genus UBA4844. Next base: position 2,502 of record DUMX01000194.1, on the reverse strand, counting down.
CGTTGATTGGCAGAAAAACCATTATAAATACCATAGGATTTTAAGACAAATTCCGCTACCCTTTCACCAAATAGAAATAAATATATAGGATGTAATATTTCTATTTCCTCAAGTAGAAAAGGGAGACAGGCGATAATCTCGGCAGTACCAGGTCTGATTGGTATGCCCTCACAAGTCTTGTTACTGAGTACACAGGTATGGTCTTTGTTAATCCACTTGCCATGTCCGTAGCAGTTGACACTTTGTCGGAGAGTGCAAGCTTTTGGTTGGCATCTAACCATGAAGGTATGATAGATTTTTTCCAGGTTAAACACCTGCTTAATTAAGTTACGCATCTCAATAATATTGTTCATATCTCTGGTAAAATTATTCTCATATTCAAATACTAGTAAAGCCTCCGGATCTAATTCACCTTTGCCCATAGATGGTTTTCTGAGACATTTAATCAGTGCCAGGCAACGCTGACACTGACATATCCTGTCCTCCATCTCAATAATACGGCGGATATTTTTTTCTCTAGTACCTGCCATTATATTGCCCCCCTAAAATCCTTACCCCCCGATATCCAGTTACCAATTGTCCATATTGTCTAGTTATTCGACATATATATTAAAGGTTCCTTCCTGAGCAAAATTTTGCTATACGTTATTATCCAGGTGAAATTATTCTATTTTATATAGATACTCCCTGGTGGAAGAACCAATTCCCCAGGTGGCATCAGCAAGCTTGGTACAGACGTAACTACGAAGATTTTCATCTAAATCCGGGTCACCTATATCAAAAATAATATAGAAAGCTCTTAATACATCCATCATATTAGTCATCAAACGTTCTGGTGGAACCTTTTTTAACAGGGCATCTTTTCTGCCGTAGAAATAAATTAGACGCTTTAAGACCCATAGTATTTCAACATTAGACCAGAGTTTTTTAGCAACAATCTCGTCTAATAATTGCTCCGGACCTAATTCAAACTCTTTTTTTTCCAAATCAGACCATTCCTTGCTACCGAAAACAGTAGAAGGGATTCCAAAAATATTATCTTCCACGTTATATACCTCCAATGTTAAGTTAGCAAATAATTCTTCTACTTGAACCATATGTACGTAGTCAATAGTTTGATTAGATATAAACCTGAATATAACTATAGATAATGTATGTTACCATGAAAAGAGTACCGATCCCAAAAAGAAGTTAGATTATTTAGTCCATTTTCTACAAAAATCTAGATAAATCCTGCCTATCTAGAAAATAGATTTTTAGTGGACACAGATTACGTGCTCCTATACAGATTTCCTATGACTTAAGATAAGTGTACATCTGTTTTACTAAACCTTTTGAAACCCCAGCAGCGCCCATGCTGGAACGGCTTTCGGTACTGCTCGGGCCGTGGTAATCTGAACCTCCAGTAATTAATAAGTGGTGACGCCTGGCCAACTCTAATAGTTCTTCAGTTTGCTCAGGGGTATGTTCAGGATAGAAAACTTCCAATCCTTCTATGCCTAAATCAATAACCTCCATCACTTTTCTATTATCCTCTATTAAACCGGGATGGGCTAGCACTGCAATCCCACCTGCGTTTTTTACTAGCTCAATAGCTTCTGTTGGTAAAAATTTATAACGGGGAACATATCCCGGCGCTCTCCTGCCAATATATTTATCAAAAGCTTCCCGAATAGAGGTGGCATAATTATTATCAATAAGAACCCGAGCTATATGAGGTCTGGCTATTAATTCTCCTTGAGCTAACTCTTCTACCTGAGTAAAATCTATTTCTAGTCCTAATTCCTGTAAACGCCTGACCATTTGCTCAGCTCTACGGTACCGAGAATTACGAATATCCTCCAAACGCTGCTTTAAAGCGATGTTTTTAGAGTCAATGAAATACCCCAGAATATGAACGTCATCATTTCCGACTTCAGTATTTAATTCCACAGCATTAATAAAATCAAGTGGGTAGTCTGTAATACTCAAATAATGCTCTGCTTCTTCCAAACCTGCCACCGTATCGTGGTCACTGATGGCGATTCCTTTTAAACCAATTCCCACCGCCATATCGATTATCTCCGACGGTGTCAGGACTCCGTCCGAGGCCGTAGTGTGTATATGCAAATCGTAATCAGGTTTCATTTAAGTGCCCTCCCATTTATTAGTAAGGGGTGAGGGGTGAGGCGTGAGGAGTAAGTATCAATATTGTTCGTTTGTGTTGTACTCCATACCTCTCGTCTGATGCCTCTCCTGCAAACTGGCCGATAATCCTGTAGGGGCGAACCCGTGTGTTCGCCTGCGGGTTGGCAGTTATGTTACGCAAGAGGGCGATACCCAGTCTCGTGCTCGGCTGGGCAGACATATGGGGCTGCCCCTATATATCGGATGCCGGAGGTCAGATGTCGGGGGTCCGACACCTGACACCTCTGATTTCTGCCTTCTGTCTTCCGACTTCCGGTGTTTGACTTCCGTTTATAATACTGCTTTAATCACTCGCAAAGCGTTTTCGCCAAGAAT
>DUMX01000377.1 GCA_012839665.1 Gelria sp. | reverse complement strand
TTGATATAAGCTGCGAAAGCATTCAAGCTCTGGACACCGAGTACCTGCACATCGATGATGCCTATATGCGGGTGGCCGCGGACAATATAGCAAGCTTTATTGATATACCCAATTTTGACCGTTCGGCAATGGATGGCTATACGATTGGTAAGACTGATCTGAACTGACTGCAAGCCGGACGCTCGTTGCGTTTGAAAGTAGCTTCCATTATCGGAGCTGGTTCAATTGAAAACAGGCCGATAAGGCCCGGGGAAACCTGTAGAATTATGACCGGGGCTTGGCTGCCAGAAGGCAGCGTTGCCGTTATCAAACAAGAGGATGTCGAGATAACAAATGAAAACTATATAATTGTCAGCGTCAGACCGCGGCTGGGTGAAAATATACGAAGATCCGGCCATGAATTGAGGGCTGGAGATAGAGTTGCAGCCAAAGGTCAGGTTTTAAAAGCAGAAATCCTGGAAAGAATAGCTGCCTGTGGCATAGAAAGGGTGCCGGTATGCAAAGTGCCTCGCGTATATATTATAGACACGGGAAATGAGTTGCTCTTACCCGGGTCCCCCCTCAAAACAGGATGCATATATTGCAGCAACCGGAGCCTGATAGCATGCAAAATAGCCAGCAGCAGAGCTTTCCCATTGCTGTCGCCTTCCGTAATTAATGATGACCTGCAGACCATTGTAGCTGCAATAAAAAAGGCGGCACGGGTCTCTGATATGATAATAATCAGCGGGGGAACCGGCAACGGCCTTTTCGACTTGGTTAGCAACGCGTTCGAGTATTTGAATGCCCAGCTTCTTTTCAAGGGTATAAACGTCTTTCCCGGCAAAAATACTTCAGCCGCCCTTCTCGATGGCAAACTTGTTTTCAATCTGTCCGGCAGCCCCTCTGCAGCCGGAATATTGTTTGAAGCTCTGGTAAAACCGGCCCTGCTTAAGTTAAAAGGAGAGTTATTGTATAAAGGGGATTGGTTTAATATAGAACTGGCCAGTCCCATTGATCATTTAAAGTCGGGTCGCAGCCTGCACCGAGGAGAAATGATTATTAAACAGGGACATGCCTACGCCCTGCCGGTAAATCGAAAAGATATTAATACGGGAAATATTCCTTTACTGTTAGATGTACAGAAAAGGTCAGGAGAAGAACCAGTCATGGTTAAAGCTAAACTAATCGTAGATTAAGCACCGGGGAGATGTCCTAAGGCTCCTTCCTTAAAATCAGCATTCGCATACTTATAATAACCTTACCGCCAACCACGCTCTCGGTTCAGACCCCCGTGGAGTGTCTTCCTAAAAATGCTCGCATTCCCCTTTATAAACAAAGCTGGGCAACGGTAGTCCGCTGCCCAGCCTTGTTTATACTTACATAGCTTAAGATGCAATATTGTGATCTTCGTAATGGGAAAACTCCATGGAGAAAACGGCTCTTCCCTGGGTCAGCGACCTTAACACGGTAGAGTAACCAAACATCTCGGCCAGGGGTACACAGCCCTTGATAACCTGAGTGTTGTTAACCATCTCCATAGACTGGAGACGACCACGGCGGTTGCTGATGTTATTAATAATACTACCGGTAAATTCCTCGGGAGAGGTTATTTCCAGACGCATGACCGGCTCCAGTATTTGCGGTCCCGCCTTTTGTAAGCAC
>DUMX01000193.1 GCA_012839665.1 Gelria sp. | reverse complement strand
GAGGACAAATACCAATAACAGCTACGTAACGTATAATTATTAGGAGGGTATGAATAAGACTCCTTGCTAATATACGATAAAATAATTAATACACCCTTACAGTGGAGGACTACATATGCAACTATGGATAGGGAATACCATGACCGAATTTGAAAACAGCGAAACCGGTTTAGAAATGCTGCTGCGAGCCATAGAGGAAGCAGTAAATTCTTCCGGTCTGATACTGAGCCACCTCCTGGTAGACGAAGTGGCGGTTTACGATGACTACTGGGACTATCTAGAAACTAATTTGAAAAACATCAGGAAGGTTCAGGCAGAACTAAAGTCCATTTCAGAGCTAATGCAAGACATCCTGCAATCAACTACCCTTTACCTGGGACGCTCCCTTCCGGCCCTGGAGAAAATGGCGGAGTCCTTTTATTCCGAAGTTAATGCCGATACTTGGCAGGATCTATCCAACTTTTTGGAAGGCTTACAGTGGTTAGCCCAGTCTGTCGAAATAATGGATGAAGTATCAGGTTTAGCGGATATGGTTGCAGACTACGAACAGTGGAATCGTTATTCTAAGGCCGTGCGAGAACTACAGCCGATAGTAGCGGAATTAGATGAACCTTTGCAACATGGAGACTATGTAAATGTGGGCAACATATTACTTCATAAAGTAGTACCCCGGATGCAGGAATTACTTACAAACATACCATCTATTAAGTAGTTGGGGCTATATAGGAGTAATCCGCGGACTATTTTGGACTAGATATGTGTGGTACGTTTTGAAACTGACCCCATTCGCAAGGCGGTTGTAATTTCAACAGTGCTGTGGGTTACGCTACCATCGGTGGAAAGTAGATACCCCGGAGGATTTCGAGCTTATCAAAATCATCCTGGAGGAACTTTATCCGGTTAATAACCGGTTTACGTGGTTAGATGTACTCAATCTTTTAAATGAACACCTGGAGTGGGTAAAGATCAATGCTGCGGTAAAACAGAAAGAAGTATAAATGTAAGGAGAGGAAACGGGGCAGTGATTAATTCGGCAGGGCAAAGAAAAATAAATCGGCATGAGGCAACAATATTAGATACGAACCATATTTTAAAACCATTAACGAACGATAAAAAATTCGTAGCCTTTTTTGATATTTTAGGTTTTAGCAATATTGTTCGGAAAAGAGATATAAAAATATTATCTACAATCATTACAGAGGTATTGCTTCCTGGTATTGAGGATAGTGTTCAGGGAGTTTATATTCCCGATAAGGTAAAGATTTCCAATGTTTCGGATTCTATAATATTATATACAATCGATGATTCAGTAAATTCATGCTTATTGTTACTTATTGCGTGTAACAAATTAATGAGTACATGTTTCAAGATACAGTTTCCTCTCAGAGGAGCCGTGGCTTATGGGGAGTTTATTGCTGACGATAAGCATTTCGTTGGTAAAGCTTTAGTAGATGCCGTAGATTATGAAAAAAAACAGCAATGGTCAGGATGCTTGGTTACGCCTGATTGTGCTGAAACAATTAAGAATAGTTATTATGTCAGTCGTAATCCGCTTGATATGCAAACGATTGACTACCAAGTTCCGCTAAAATGCGGAGAACGCGTAAAATATTATTACGCTCTACGAATGTGGGTTGACTTAATAGGCGATACGAATATTGATGTAAAAAAATATTTTCCCGTCTCGGATAACTTGGGAGAAAACGAGCTGTCTAAGCAGCAAAATACGCAGGAGTTTATTAATTTTGTAAAAGGATTCGGGGAAAGCAGTTATTATCGTCGCAGGAACCCGGAAGATAGCCGCCTTGATCCGGAACAATAAGGGAACAGTTTAATATTCTACGAGTAGTGGATAATAAGTGCTATCCTGCTTTTTTTGAGTTAAATGGAGAGGAATATATTTTGAAAGTTTTGAAAAAAGGAAATTAAACATGTGGATGGTAGCTAGAAATATTGATAACAGGGGAACAAAAAGGAAATCATTCAGAAATTGATAATGCTAGAGTCCGTAAGGAAATTACGTTTTTCTAGGAAGCAATAAAATGAAAACCGTAATTATAAACCGGGCTTACATGACTTCAACCCGCCTGCCCGGAAAAATGATGAAAGTAGGCAAAACAAATGGTAAAAATAGGATAAAAACCAAACCTAATGGTATAATACTTAGTAATCAAATCTAACAGGAAGTTTACTAAAGATTAAAGCCTGTTTGAGTATGGTATTAAACGGAGGTGATGAGGTGAGGATTGAAAGTATAAGAACAAAAAACTTTAAAATTCTTAAAGATGCAACTATAAGAAACATTCCCGCTATGGCTGTTTTTCTAGGAGCTAACGGCTCGGGTAAATCAACCTTTTTTGATATATTTGGTTTTTTGCATGATTGCTTGACGGACAATGTAAGAGCGGCCCTTCTCAAACGGGGTGGTTTCAAAGAGGTGGTTAGCAGAGGACAAACTGGTCCGATTGAATTTGAAATTAAATTTCGTTCTGCTCCGGGTGAACCTTTGGTGACTTATGAGTTACATATCAATTTGGATGACAAGGGTCTACCCATAGTGAGCAAAGAACTACTGAAATATCGTCGCGGGCAAAAAGGGCGACCGTGGCATTTCCTGGATTTTTCTAATGGTGTTGGTCATGCAATAGTCAATGAAAGTGATTATGGCAAACCCGGAGTTCAGGAAGCACGCGAGCAACAAACCCTGGATTCGCCTGATATTCTAGCTATTAAGGGACTGGGACAATTTCAAAAATATAAGCAAATTGCATCATTTAGGCGCTTGATAGAAGGATGGCATGTTTCCGATTTTAGAATTGAATCAGCCCGTAGTACTAATGATGCTGGTTATGCTGAACACCTATCAGCGACTGGTGATAATTTGGCATTAGTAACTCAGTTTATGCATGAGCATTATCCGGACAGATTTCAACAGGTACTGGAAAAAATGGCCCAGAGGGTTCCGGGCATTAAATCGGTTGAAGCCAAAGAAACGGCAGATGGCAGGATAGTTCTACGTTTTCAAAATGAAGAATTTAAGGATCCCTTTATTTCGCGGTATGTATCGGATGGGACGCTTAAGATGTTTGCTTATTTAATTCTACTTTATGATCCTACTCCGCATCCCTTACTTTGTATTGAGGAACCGGAAAACCAGTTGCATCCTGATCTCTTGCTGGAGTTAAGTGAAGAGTTTAGAGCCTATGCCAGCAATGGTGGTCAGGTCTTTATATCAACTCATTCCCCTGATTTTGTTAATGGGGTGCAGTTGGAGGAGTTATTCTGGTTATGTCAGGGGAATAACGGCTTTAGTAAAGTGGTACGAGCCTCTGACGACCCCTTATTACAGAGTCTGGTTGCTGAAGGTGATTTACCAGGATCGCTATGGAAGCAAGGCTTTTTCAAGGGGGCCGGGCCATTGTGATGGAGCTGTATTTCATGCTGGAAGAATCTTCGATGAAAGAACTATTAAAAATGATTTTACCGAGGGTGTTACCAGAAGGGGTTCAGTATCATTTGATTAAGCATGAAGGAAAACAGGATTTGGAAAAATCCTTGCCGCGGAAATTACCTACTATGAATCGCGCATCCTGCG
>DUMX01000011.1 GCA_012839665.1 Gelria sp. | reverse complement strand
GCTGATATTTCTAAACATTAGTTTACGCTCCTTAACTGTTCCGCTATTTCTCGGGCTATTCCCGTTGGGCTGAGGTCCTGACCGCTGAAGTGAAAGCCCCGCTGTTGTAGACGATAGGCTACTTCCAGATGAGCTGGTAACTTTATGCCTATGTCCCTTAAGTCCTCATAGTTTTCCAGAAGATTTCCGATAGGCATATCTAAAACTGCCCGTCCCTTATCCAAAACTAATAAACGCTGACAGATAGCTAAGAGGTGGCTTAAATGGTGGGTAACCATAACAATGGTAACATTATCACGCTGGTTTAAATCTTTGAGGCATCCTAAAATGGCCCTGCGGCCTTCCATATCAAGACCAGCAGTAGGTTCATCCAAAAGCAAGTAACGGGGTTGCACAGCTAAAACACTGGCTATGGCTACCCTGCGCTTTTCTCCACTGCTTAAATTCGATGTGCGACGCTGGTGATATTTTGCATAATCAAGACCAGTCTGGTGCATAGCCTCTCTAACCCTGTGCTTGACCTCAGCACGGTTAAGTTTCATATTGCGAGGACCAAAAGCAATCTCATCATAAACCAGGTCAGCAAATATCTGCTGTTCCGGATACTGAAAAACCATCCCCACTTCCTGCCGGAATGTCACTAATTCTCTTCTCTTTAGTTGGGACAGATTACTCCCTTTATAAAATATTTTACCCTCTTCCGGTTTTAATAGGGCAATTAGGAGCTGCAGGAAAGTAGACTTACCTGACCCTGCAGCCCCCATAATCCCAAGAATTTCACCATCGTTTATAGTTAAATGCAAACCCTTTATAGCTTCCCGAGCAAACACCCTATCTTTTTGATAAGTAAAAGTAACATTCTCTAGGATAAATGACATATAGTTTCCACCAGGCTTTCAATCTCGATAGTATCCGGTGCTATGCTTATACCCGTTGCGCTTTCCAATTGCTCGATAAAACTATTTAATTCTAAAGGCTCTATTCCTAAAGCGGTAATCTTGGTACCCATTTTCAAAATCTCGCGGGGGTGAGCTATATTTATTATTTCACCCTTATCCATTATGACAATCTGGTCGGCCTGAAGAGCATCCTCTAGATTATGAGTAATCATTAACAAAGCAATATTTAGCTTCGGTTGCATGGTAAGTAGCAGGGAGAGTAAGTCGTTCCTACCCCCCGGGTCCAGCATAGAGAAAGGTTCATCTAAAATTAAATACGTCGGTTGCATCGCCAGAAAACTGGCAATACAAATCTTTTGTTTCTGACCTCCAGATAAAAGATAAGGAGGATATTTTTCATAATCCTCCATCGATACCATTTTAAGAGCGGCATCTACTCTTTTTCTTATTTCAACCGGACTTAGACCCAGATTCTCCAGCCCAAAAGCTATCTCCTCCTCGACTAAATTGGAAACTAGTTGACTATCAGGATCCGGGAATAGCAGCCCCACCCGTTTTCTTATCTCTAGCAGGTTTTCAGGCTTTAGACTACTTAATCCATCAACTATCACTTCCCCAATATCGGGGAGGATAAGACCATTAAGTAAACGGGCCAGGGTTGATTTACCGGACCCGTTTCTTCCCATTATGGCGATAAATTCATTCTCCCTGATGGTCAGACTTATGTTTTTTACTGCAGGTTCTTTACTCTGTGGATAAGTATAGCTGACATCATTGAGCTGAATCATTTTTCTTCTACTCCACCAGCTCCAAAACAGCCATGGGGGCGCCATCTCCTCGACGATTACCCATCTTTATGATTCGGGTATAGCCACCCTGCCGTTCCTCATAGCGAGGAGCCAGGTCGTTAAATAATTTGTACACCACTGCTTCACTGTTAAGAAAGGACATGGCCTGCCTGCGGGCGTGCAAATCCCCCCTCTTACCCAGGGTAATCATTTTATCAGTCATGCGCCTGATTTCTTTAGCTCTGGTCTCGGTGGTGACAATTTTTTCTTTATCTAGCAGAGAAGTTACTGAATTTCTCAATACTGATCTGCGATGATCACCTCTCAGGCCTAATTTACGATAAGCCACCTGGGGTCCTCCTTCCTATTCTTCTGGATTTTTAAAAGTAAGATCATATTCCTTAAGCTTGTTTTCTATCTCTTCCAGTGATTTCTGACCAAGGTTTCTAATCTTGCTCATTTCTTCTCGAGTTTTCTGGATTAAATCGCCCAAGGTATTGATATTAGCCCTTTTCAAGCCATTGGAAGCACGGACTGATAACTCCAGTTCTTCAATGGTAATTTCCAATACCTTATCTTTTTTCTCTTCCTCTTTTTCTACCAATATTTCTACTTCAGCATAAGTATCATCAATCTCGGTGAAAAGCTTCAGGTATTCAATTATTATCTGTGCTGACAGGCTGATGGCCTCTTCCGGAGCTATACTACCATTGGTCCATACCTCCAGGGTAAGTTTGTCATAGTCAGTTCTTTTCCCGACCCGGGCCATATCCACCGTATAATTCACCCGATTTACCGGTGTAAAAATGGAATCAATGGGTATTAAGCCCACAATCTCTTCAGTTGTATTAGCTTGCTGGTCAGCACTGACATAACCTCTTCCTCGCTCCACCGTCATTTCCATCTCTAAGCGAGCGCCTTCGTCCAAGGTGGCAATGTGCAAATCGGGATTTAATATCTCCACTTCGGCATCCCGGACTATATCAGCAGCAGTTACATTCTTTTTACCCTGTTGCTCCAGACGAAGTATCTTAGGTTCATGACTATCATACTTAAGGATAAGTTTTTTAATGTTAAGAATTATCTCGGTAGTATCTTCAAGTACATTAGGTATGGTAGAAAACTCATGCAGTATCCCATCTATTTTAATTGAGGTTACTGCTGCTCCCGGCAGAGACGATAGTAATACTCGACGTAGAGAATTACCTAAAGTAGTACCATATCCTCTCTCCAAGGGCTCTATGACAAATTTTCCGTAATTGTTATCATTGTCTTTTTCAACACACTCGATACGCGGTTTTTCCATCTCTAGCACTAATCTATCCCTCCTTACTATAGTAGAGTAGAGGTGTTTTATCTAGAGTAGAGCTCTACAATCAGCTGTTCCTTTACCGGTGTATCTATTTGTTCCCTCGTCGGATAGGCTAATACTCGACCGGTAAGATTTTCTACCTCAACACTTAACCACTCGGGGGGAGTTTTATAAGCTGCTTGTTCCTTGAGTTCTTGAAATTTGACCATTTCTTTGCTGGTATCCTTTACCTGAATAACATCCCCAACCCTTACTAGCAGAGAAGGTATAGTAGCCTTCTTACCGTTTATAGTGAAATGCCCGTGGTTAACTAGCTGCCGGGCTTCTTTACGGGAAGATGCAAAGCCTAAGCGATAAACTACATTATCCAGACGCCGTTCCAGCATAATTAACAGGTTGGTACCAGTGATGCCCGGTTGGCGGTCTGCTTTTACAAAATAATTGTGAAACTGTTTTTCCAGTAGACCATAGGTTCTTTTAGTTTTTTGTTTTTCTCTTAATTGCAAGCCATACTCACTAACTTTTTGCCTGCGTCTTTGGCCGTGTGCACCTGGTGCATAATTTTTTCTTTCTACTGAACACTTTTCCGAATAGCATCTGTCTCCCTTAAGAAACAGCTTTTCTCCTTCCCGGCGACACTGACGGCAAACTGCATCTGTATATCTTGCCACTTAAACTATTACCTCCTTAAACCCTTCTTCTTTTCGGTGGTCTGCAGCCATTATGCGGAATGGGAGTAACGTCCTTGATAGCACTAACTTCCAGACCGGCAGCCTGCAACGATCTAATCGCTGCTTCACGTCCAGCACCGGGACCTTTTACATAACACTCTACTTCTTTTACCCCATG
>DUMX01000192.1 GCA_012839665.1 Gelria sp. | reverse complement strand
GGGGATAAAATCTGTGGAGGGCAGGGCATATTTACGCTACGGCTTGATGGGTGGCGGTCTCCTGCTAGTTTTTATCGTTGCCCTGGGAATGATTATTAATCTGCTTCACCCCGATATTCAACCCCAGCTATTTGAAGAGATGCTGCGTACAGCCAGCGGTCCGGGTGGGTTTATAATCCTGTTAATAATGGGTGCGGTACTGGCTCCGATATCAGAAGAGCTTTATTACCGGGGCATGATTTACCCGGTTTTTCGTAGTTATGTAGGACCATTTTGGGGTGCAATTATAGCAGGTAGCCTCTTTGGACTGGTACACTGGGATTTATGGCGGGCTATTCCTCTGGCTGCCGGGGGTGTAATTCTTTGCTATATATATGAAAAAAGCGGCAGTATCCTGGTTTCGGCGCTGGCGCACGGGTTATGGAATGGGGCAATGGCGTTTATTGTGTATTTTAGTTTAATGTGAAAGTGGATTTTTTTGACACTGAATTTAGTAGAGCCGTTGTATTGACAAATGGGGATATAATAATATAGGTAGTAGTGAGGCTAATAATTGTAGGCAGCATTTTGACCGGGGATGTTATTATGATGGAGGGGGCTAAGGACATGCCTATATATGAGTATGAATGTGAGAATTGTGGAAAATTTGATAAGCTACAGAAGTTTGACGATGAAATCCTTGAGGTCTGTCCAACTTGTGGGGGGAAAGCAGAGAGAATTATCAGTAAAGGCGTGGGCGTAGTTTTGAAGGGCTCCGGGTGGTACAGCAGAGAAAGCAAGATAAAAGACCAGATTCGTTCCCTGAATAGAGAACGGCAAAAAGACAACCAGGCCATAATTGATGGTGATATTGGTGGTTATGTTAAACAATCAGAAAGTACCGATAAGAAGATTTCGGAAACTATAAAGAGTTACAGCAAGTCTGATTAATCCCCGTAAGGGGATTTCCTATTTTAATGCTGCTATTAAAAATCAATGCAGGATTTTCTTATCTTTTTGCAGTATTTAATAAATAAGCCTATTTAATGTAAATATTGGATAAGTAATGCGGATATATTTGATTAGAGCCTTTACCCTCTACCTTAAATTATTATGTCCACAAGTGTAATCGCATTACCAAATTTTTGTGAATGTGTGGTGGATCAGGTGAAAATTATCAATGTGGTGGAACAAATGGTGTGGGAGGCTATGGATTCCGTATTAGAGCAGAAGCCGGGCATATGTCGTTGCGAAAAATGCCGGGCTGATATAGCAGCTTATGCTTTAAACCAACTGAGTCCACATTATGCTGCCAGTAAGCTGGGTGAAGTTCTTATAAAAACAGGTGCTTTAGATAGAGATATACAGGTATCAATATTAGTGGCTTTGACTGAGGCTGTGGAAATAGTCAGTGCTAATCCGCGACACGAGAAGGAGTAAATAATAGAGTGAAAGAAATAACTATATATACTGATGGAGCTTGCTCTGGTAATCCGGGACCAGGTGGATGGGGGGCTGTTCTTATTTATGGAACCCGAATAAAAGAAATTTCGGGAGGGGAAGAGAATACCACTAACCAGCGTATGGAGCTTACTGCAGTAGTGGAAGCCCTGCGGGCGCTAAAGGTAAAGGGCTGGGATGTGGTGGTTTATTCAGATAGTGCTTATATTGTTAATGCCTTTGATCAAGACTGGATAGGTCGGTGGCAGAAAAATGGGTGGAAAAACAGTAAAAAAGAAGATGTTGCCAATCAGGATTTGTGGAAAACCTTACTGGCGTTGATGAGCAAGAATCGGGTAAGATTAAAAAAGGTTAAGGGTCATTCAGGAGACAAGTGGAATGAGCGCTGCGATGAACTGGCCCGGAACGCGATTATTAGGACCGATTAATAAGAAAATGGACGGGGATTAGACACTGAAGGACACTGATTTCTTATGATTAACACTGAATTTTTTAAAATAAACCTAACCCCAGCTACTATTTTCATAGGTGGTTCATCGGTGGTTGTGCGTATTTATGGGGGAATAAGAAATATAGATGATATTCGGGAAAAGGAGAAGGTTGGGGGTTAAGGGGGATGTTTAATAATATTCGTGATCGCTATACCACCTGGCTGGTTAAAAGGGAATTGACCAGTTGTGGTAGGAATTTTCGGGGCCGTAACCCAGGCTATATTTACTTGGGTCAGGGTTCTGAAGTTCATGTTGGTGATAATGTTCTTATTGAACGTAAAGTATATATAACAACTGGTCCAAATGCCCGGATTTATATAGGTGATGATACTTACGTGGGTGATGGGTCTTATATTCTGGCAGTTGAGGAAGTGAATATTGGGCGGGGCTGTGCCATAAGCTGGGATGTACTTTTTATGGATACTTCCTCCCATCCTTTTGCGGTACGGGGCGAGGAACTGACTACAATAATAGAGCCGGTAACAGTTGAAGATCATGTTTGGATTGGCTGTCGCGCAGTTATCCTAAAAGGAGTAACGATAGGCGAAGGGGCAGTAGTAGCTAATAACGCAGTGGTAACCCGGGATGTACCCCCCCGTACCCTGGTAGGGGGAAATCCGGCCCGGGTAATTAAAGAGGATGTAATATGGGAGTAAACAAAGTTAAAATAAATTATGATAATGGCAATGGTATAGAAGTCAGGGTAAATGATAATAGTGCTACCCTGCAGGATTTACTTGATGCCTGGCAGCCTCTCTGTGATGATGAGAGGCTGTATAAATTATATGCCGAAAACCAGCACCGGGAATGCCGGGGTTGTACTGTAAATTGCTGTAACACTGCCTATGTCATTCCTGATTTAATTGCTTTCAAAAAGATGGCTAGTTTTATCGGACTCGACTATCCTGAGTTCATTACCGGTTATTTTCAGGAAGAAAAACTAAAAGCAGGCTTGCTGCGGATGCAACCTGACCCTTGTATTTTCTTGCAGGACAACATCTGTACCATCTACCCGTTGCGTTCGCTGATTTGTCGATTTTATTTGTGTTGTAAACTTGCCGGTGATACCGAACAACTTATTTATTCCCTGAGCTGGACCGGGGCTGCCGCTACCCAGCTTTTTGTGGAAGAATTGGGGTTACTGCCGGATTCTCTCGGGCAGAGCTTGAGTAGCTTTGATATGATGTTTAAGAAACTAATTGAGGACTACCGCTACGACCCTAATATTGAGCTTTTCATGAAAGCTCGGGAATACCGTGATATACCTCTGACTCCATTTATATAGCTGATATAACCGAGGAAAAGGGGACGGGCAAGAACCGTCCCCATAAGGATTTATTTATACAGTTGAGTCCAGACGGCCTTGGGGAAATAATGTTCTACAATCTGGCGGGCGGTTTTGCCCTCTTTGGCCATAGCGTAGGCACCCCATTGTTCCATACCTACCCCGTGCCCCCAACCGGAGCCTTTAAAAACAATATAATTACCTTCAGGTTTAACACTGGTCCAGGTTGTTGAGTACAGGCGGTCCGGGCCAATCTGTTGGCGCAGGTCTACTGCCTTAACGGAAGCACGACCCGCACTTACTATGGTAGCTCTTCCTGATGGTCCCCGCTTACTGACGCGAATATCATCTAAAGTACCAGCTTTGCTACCCATTAGATTTTTAATTTCCCAACGCGGTATTTTAACCGTCCAGGATTTATATTTGACCGGTGCATATTTAATACCGTTAGTGCTGACTGGCACCAGATAACCAGCCTTTTTTGCCAGTTTAGGGAAGCCTTCGGCTATGCTGGCTGTCTTTTCCTTGGATACGGAATGGAACAGGGTGTAAACAAATTTACCCTGATAAGTCAGGACTTGTCCCCTGGTTTCATTAATTGCCCGGGAGATTTTATCATTAATCATTTTTTCATCATAGGCTTGGAATTCCAGGTGGCTATCACTGGCGTCAGTACCATACTTACCGCGGGTACCATTTTCATATTCCAGTAGAGCCAGAGTCATAGTACGAGCGACTATAGCTTGAGCCTTTAGGGCTTCCAAGGGAAACTTGGGGTTCATTTCTGCTGCCAGCACCCCCTTCAGGTACTCCTCCATTTTCAGCTCTTGTTTAGCACCAGTAGCAGTACGATAGAGGCTTATAACCGGTTCTTTATTATATTTTTTAACTTCTGATGATAATTTTATCGGTTTAGTCGGGGGTTTTTTGGTTGGTTGCTGGCATCCGGATAAAGAAAATATTAATATACTAATTACCAGCAAAATTAGGAGTGCAGTAAATTTTCTCTTAGGAATCAAATCTAATTCTCCTTCCTTTTTTGCTTAGTATTTCCTGTCCCCCGCTTCTTATGTTACTTTGCATAAGGTATAATTTGGGATACCAAAGTTATTTACGGATTAAACAACAAAATATGACATGAAAAATCATTAAAGCGATTTATTTGTGCCCAAGTATTATGTAAATGGCCTATTTAGTTATATAATAAGGGTATATCAATTAAGAATTAAAAATTAAGAATTGATTCTACTGCGAAAACCCCTATTCAGATGAATATTAGTGAATACGTGGTCAAAAGATAATGATTTTGAATTAAAAATTAAGAATTATCGTTGTCCGGAAGTTATGGTATAGTCGGTGGCGGTGGCTCCGGCGGACGTTATTAATAATGCGGGAGGTACAGTATTTTGCATGTCGTACTGGTTAACCCGGAAATACCTCAAAATACGGGTAACATTGCCCGTACCTGTGCGCTTACCAGGTCTACATTACATCTGGTAAAACCACTAGGTTTCTCCGTGGATGACCGCTATCTGAAAAGGGCGGGCTTGGACTATTGGGATAAGGTAGAGGTTAAGGTGTGGGATAGTTTCGGGGAGGTAGTAGAGAATTATAGGAATAGCAATATTTACCTGGCTACCACCAAAGCTCATACCGGTTATTGGGAAGTAGACTACCAGCTTGACGATATGGTGGTATTTGGCTGTGAGACCCGGGGACTACCCCGGGAGATATTGGAGCGCTATCCACAGCAGCAGATTAGGATTCCTATATTGGATATAGGCAGGTCTTTAAACCTAAGCAATTCGGTTGCCATTATAGTTTATGAAGTTTTACGTCAACATGGATTTCCACATTTAAAGTAGCGGTAGGAAAATTCTAGCTCAAGCGCAAGATGCTGTTTGGGAAGGGCGCAGGTGCCATTTATGAAAATAAAAACCAAATTATACCTCATTATCGCGACGTTAGTAGTCTTAATGGTAGGGGGAATCCTGCTAATTATGAACTTTTTAACTATACCTATGCTAAGGCAGGATATAGTTGAAAAGAGCTGGCGCCATGCTTACTCCTTACAACAAGTTGCTCCTCTGTTGACCCGGGCAGAAATGCAGCAGTTAGTAGGTGACATGGTAGACCGCGACCCCCAACTAAGCTATCTGGTAATACTGGACCGGGCTGGTAAAGCCACAATACATAGCGAGTCTGATCGGGTAGGCTTGGTTTTTAACGATACCGGCACTTTGTCTTGTACTCAAAATGGAAAGAGCCTGCAGCAGATTTATACCCGTGACCGTAACAATCCTAATTCCAAGTACCAGGGCGAAAAAACTATTGATATACTAATTCCCAATTATGACAAAGAGGGCAATCATATCGGAGCTGTTAATGTTGGTGTTTCCATGGAGTATTTGCGCCAGATGGCATACCGCCACTGCCTCATCCTTTTTATAGGTAGCATAATCCTGCTTATAATATTTTACCTGGCTACCCAAAAATTATACCGCGATATCATTACACCACTAAACAAAACTGTTCATGCTATAAAAAGAATGAAAGATGGCAATTATGATCAAATAAACATAGAGGAGAGGCAGGATGAATTAGGGGTACTGGCATATGAATTTAATAGCATGGCAGCCAAAATTTCACAATTAATGGCTGATTTAAATGAAGCGCAGCAAGAGCTGGAAAATCGGGTTGTACAGAGAACTGCTGAGCTGGCAGCAGAGAAAGAGCGCCTGGATGTTACTCT
>DUMX01000369.1 GCA_012839665.1 Gelria sp. | reverse complement strand
TGAGAGAATTGAGAAGCTGTTTGAGGCCGGAGCAGTTTCCCAGCGGGAGTTGGAAACTGCGGAGAGCGCGGTTAAAGTCCTGGAAACCGGAAGCATTGAAGCTGTTCTGGAGCAGGCGCAGGCCGGCCTGATGATGGCTCAGACCCAGTTAAGTCATTGTACGGTTACTTCGCCTATAAGTGGTGTGGTGGGGAGTATTAACCTTTCCCTGGGTGATACCGCTAACCCCACATCTCCTGCTGCTACTGTAAGCGATACCTCCCGTTTAGAAATAGAAACTCTGGTTAGTGAATCGGAAATCAGTTATATAAAATCTGGTACGGTAGTGGACGTGTTGGTTAAGGCTGCCGGGGAGAAGCCTTTTAAGGGTAAGGTAGACAGTGTTTCCAGTGTACCGGATCCGATGAGGCGTAATTATACGGTTAAGGTAGTCCTGGACAATCCGGGTAATAAAATTAAATCGGGTATGTTTGCCGAGGTGGTAATCAGTACTATAAGTAAAAATGATGTCCTGGCCGTATCTGTGGAAGCAGTTATTCCCCGGGGAGGGCGGCAAATAGTTTATACCGTGGACAGTAAGAACCGGGCCCGGGAAGCAGAGGTTAAGACGGGCCTGCGGGATAATAAATATGTAGAAATCGTTTCCGGGTTAAAGGCCGGGGAGCAGGTTATAACTAAAGGCAATACCCTGGTAAACAATGGTACCCTGGTGAGGGTCGTTTCCGGGGGGGCTAAATAATGAAAATAATTGATTTTGCGGTCAAAAGACCGGTAACTATGATTATCCTGGTATCGGTAATAATTATCATGGGTTTTTTTACTCTGTCTAGAATGGCAGTAGACCTGATACCGGATATGAAATTTCCTATTGCGGCGGTAATGACGGAATACCCCGGGGTGGGCCCGGAGGAAGTGGAATCTCAGATTACGAAACCGCTGGAGGGTACGCTTAATACGGTAAGTAATATTAAGGAAATCCACTCGATTTCTATGTCGGGTTCCTCAATGATTTTGATTTATTATAACTGGGGAACTAATATGGACAGTTCAGTTAATGAGATCCGGGAAAAGATTGGTTTGATTGAAAAATATCTTCCCAGCGGCAGCCAAAAGCCGGTAGTCCTAAGGATGGATCCTACCCTGATGCCGGTTATCCAGATTGGTGTAAAAAGTGAGACGATGACGTTGGGCCAGCTGCAGGAGGTAGCGGAAGATATTATTGAGCCGCGTTTGAGCCGTATTACTGAGGTGGCCTCGGTAGTAATGACCGGCGGATTGCAGCGGGAAGTAAAGGTGGAGGTAGACCCGGTTAAGCTGGCTAATTATGACCTTACCCTGGGGCAGGTCAGTCAGGTCCTGCGGGCGGAGAATTTTAATATGTCGGCTGGTAAGGTAACCGAGGGAGGACGTCAGTATTATCTGCGCAGCCTGCAGCAGTTTGAATCAGTAGAAGATGTTGAGAATGTGGCTATACTGACTCCGACCGGTAACACGGTTTATATTAAGGATATAGCTGCGGTAACTGACGGTTTTAAGGATGAGAGTCAGATGACCCGGGTAGACGGGGAGGCAGCGGTAGGAGTACACTGCCTTAAGCAGAGTGATGCCAATACGGTTAAGACTTGTAATGCGGTTCGGGAAGAGCTTAAGAAGATTGAAAAAGAGCTGGACCTGGATCTGGATATTAAGGTGGTAATGGATCAGTCCACCTATATTAACCTGTCGCTTGATAATACTAAACGGGTGATGATTGAAGGCGGCCTGCTGGCCATGCTGATTTTGTTCCTGTTCCTGCGTAGTGGCCGTAGTACTTTGATTATTTTTACGGCTATACCCCTTTCTATAATAGCTACCTTTATCCTGATGTATTTTAATCACGATACCATTAACCTGATAACCCTGGGAGGATTAGCCCTGGGCTTGGGGAGGATGGTGGACGACTCCATTGTGGTATTTGAAAATATATACCGCCACCGTTTATTAGGGTTGTCAGCCCTGGACGCTGCTACGACCGGTGCTTCCGAGGTGGGGCGGGCAGTTATTGCCTCTACCTTTACCCTGATAGCGGTTTTCTTCCCCATTATGCTTACGGAAGGATTAGCTTCGGTATTGTTTAAACCCCTGGCTATTACAGTTATGTTTGCCATTTTCTGTTCCCTTTTGGTAGCTCTTACGGTAGTGCCGTTGATGGCTTCGCGTATGTTAACTGATAAACACATAGAAGGCCGCCAGCGGGAGGAGGGAAGGACGGCCCGTATAACCTCGGGTTTTGGGCAGTGGATAGATGGACTCGGGGATCGCTACAAGGTTCTGCTACAGTGGGCATTATCCCATCGCAGCCATGTAGTTATCGGGGTAACCCTTTTAATGGTTGGTGCTCTGGCCTTAATGCCCCTGGTGGGAGCGGAGTTCCTGCCGGCTATGGATTCCGGTGAAGTTTCTATAAGTATTGAGTGTGATAAAGGCAACCCCTTACAGGAAACTGACCAGGTGGTCAAACAAGTGGAGGCTGAACTGCGTGAAATTCCGGAAGTGGATATTATATTTGCCAGTGTGGGCAGTTCTTCGAATATGTTTATGGATACCGGTGTACAGGGTGACCAGGGTACTTTATACG
>DUMX01000191.1 GCA_012839665.1 Gelria sp. | reverse complement strand
CGGATATTAGACAGTAAATCGAGGTAATTATCCAGCATATTAACAATAGTTGATAAATGCTCGAGAACCTCATTATGATGTTCTTGCTTCTGGTTTAATAAATCTATCCTGGCTATTAGTAAAGCTAACTGCAGCTCTCCGTGCTGTAAACCGCCAAGCAGTTCCGGAAAAAAATCTATCCCTTCAGTTTCAACGGCATTTTTAAGCAAGGACATAGCTGGTTGCAAAATCTCCTGAATTTTGGTGCCGAAATAGTCAAAATCGGGTTCTCCCGCCTCTGATAATTCACTGGCGATGCTTGTAATTGCTTTTACTATTTTACTATTATCATCATGGAGTTTATTTATCCCGGTGGCAATATTATTCAAACCGGTAGTCCCGGATAAAACCGGGGCATAGGGAGAAGTATTTTCTATAAGCGTGATTAAACCGGTTAAAAAGTTTTCTAAACCTGATATGCTGCGATTAAGAAGCTCGGGCTGTTCACTTACCATACTCATTTGAATAATATCAAGATAGAGATTGATTTTACTTTTAACATGGACCTCATAGAAAGTTATCAGTGCTTCAATTTCAGGTGTCCGTGAAAATACCGGTGCTTTCTTCTGTATTTCTTCAATTATTTCACTAATTTGCTTACTATCCTGTCGGGGTTGCATCCGAGATAAGGTTTTAGCCGGATAGGCCAGGTAAACCAACAAGCGGTTAATAGCATCGGCCTGCAGAGGGTGGTCCCGATTTAGTGATGAAGCCATTTGTAGTACAGGAACAGCTGCCGGGTGGGATTGGAGCAAAAAAATTAGCTCTTTATTTTCCAGCCAGGTGTTAATCCTGGATATTAAATTCTGAAGATTAACAAATTCGTGTTTCAACTGCTTTAAAGTATATAATAATTCCACTGTTCTTTGGTCTTGTTCCCGGTTTATAGCCTGTAAAGTCTGACCGACATTTTCTCTGGACGTTGTGCATATAGCTAAAATACTTTTAACCTGATTATAAAGTTTAGCATAACGCTTAATATTGGCCATGATATCCATCTTTACCATGGTCTCCTGTCGGCTCAATTTCAGCAGGCGGGATATCTCTTCCTGGACGGAGCTATGGTAAAGAGGAAATAGCCGCTCCGTAAAGCTGCGGTAATAAAAGGAGTTAAGCTCAAAAATATAATTATCCAGTTCCTCGTTTTTTTCCGGTAACAAAGTGAGAGAGGGTATAGACTGTTCTATTTCCTGCCGCAGTGTAGATAAAATATGTTCCAGTTGAGCAGTAAAAAAATCCGGGTTAAATTCATTAATATCCATCATAAAACCCCCATAAATTGACCAGCTAAAATATCCCGGCGGATATTCTCACCCTTTTTTCTAAATAATTGCGGGCGTGATGATAATTCACTTCTTAGCTGGGCACTGTTCATAGTATGCTTAAGCTCGACTATACGCTGCGCTTGATAACGACTATTATCGTCTACTAATGGTGCTATCTGGTTTAGTATATCATCATGCATAAAGATATGGCTGGGAAGCCATTTCCATAGGAGCAGATAACTACCCAGCAATCGTGAGGCCATTTTTCCCTTCAGCTTCAGCTTGCCCTTTAACTCCAGCAACCTGATTAGCTCCATAGTAACAAACGATTCATGGGGAAGAGCAACTAGCTTTTGTTCCAGGCTTCTAAATAGTTTTTCCAGACGTTCCTGGCTAACCCCGGTATCAATTTCTTCATCTATTAATAAGGGAAGCTCTGCTGGTCGTAACTGGTCAATGCTTTTGCTTATATATAATACCTCCAGCAAATTATCTTTTTTAAAACTTCCTGCCACTGTTTCCCACAACTTCAGGTATTCAAGAGGAGCCGCCTCCGGGCTGATTAAAGGAAAGTAGTGCTTGTATATATTATGGGTACGGTTGTAAGCTTGCAGTGGTTCATAAACCAGGCTGTAAACAGGTATAACGGTACGAAGTAACTGCTGCAGCTCTTTATAAATTTTTTGGTCGTTAATTAGTTCTACCAGTCGGTTCTTTTGCTGGTAATCATTATAAATATCCAGCAAAAATACCAGACTATCCTCTAGCAAGCCAGACTTAAAAACTAGTTCAGCCGCTTCTATTTGGAGAAGAAAACGCTGGGCGGTATAAGGGTCTCGGAAACGGTCAGCGCTGCTTTCCTGCAGTAGAGCAATAGTTTTTCGGATAAGCTCTGCTTTATCTCCATAGAGAGTAGGATAATCGCTCTTTTTACCGGACTCGCCTAAGCCGTAATAGGCGTCCCGGCGTAGTTCTCTAAGCTTATCTTGCCGGTTTTTTAGTAACTGGCGTAATTCCGGATTAGCTGTTTTAGAAATAAGATAAAGGCAGCTATTCTCATCTAAAATGTTAATTACTGTCATAACCGCAGGGGCATATTCATCTTTATAAATGCGAGCCATAAATTCCAGTTGCGCCGGTTTTACCTGGTGATTAAGGATATACCAGGGCAGAAATTGCCAAAAATCGCCCATCACCCCGGCGGGTGCACTTACCAGCCATTGCATTACCGGCAAAAAGCGCAGATTAGCAAAAAGAATTTGAAAGAAATCTAATTTGCGCCCCGCAAAATATAAAGAGCGATACAGCAAGTTTACCTCTTCATCACTATCCACCATTACCGGGGCCGTTAAAGGAGTCTGGCGCAGAATATTGCGCAGCAGTAATTCCTGCTCCCAGAAACCAAATAGCTCTTCATTTTCGGATATATCTTTGTACTGTTCTAAAATATATTGCAGCATTTCCCCCTCCTTTCGTTATGTTAAAATTCAGTGTTAATCATAAGAAATCAGTGTCCTTCAGTGTCTAATCCCCGTCTTAAACGCAATATTCAAAACCCGGCAGGCATTCTGGGCCTTGACCGGGTCGTTTTCGCTAAGAAAGACGAAATAATAAATGGATTTCTCCTTATTAGTAAAAATACCTCCCAAACGGTCACCATCTATATACTCAAACTTATCCATAGCCGCCTTGTTCCGCGTCAGATAGCGATAAGTTTGCAATCTGGTGATAAAAGAATAACGTGCCAGTCTTTCAAAGTGAGATTTCAGGCCAATCTCTTTACCCCTATTATCATTTTCATATTTATATACTATCTCACCCTGACGGGGGCGGGGGAGAACATTTATATCGGGAACGGCCCGGTTTAAAGACTTTAACAGCTTCCGTAAAACCTGGCTATTACCCTGGTCTCTAAAAGTATACTGCAGGTAAGGCTGCAAGGCCTCCGGGAATTCCTGCAGGGGCAGTGGGTCTAATTCTAATAAATGCAAGGCAGAAGGATGCTCCAGCAGATAATTCATAAGGTCGTCCCAACCCTGTTGAAAACGGGGGAGAAACGTATAATAATCCCGATATAGCCGCCGGGCATACTGCTTATAGAAGACGGCATAGGATTCCGGGGAATTAAGCAAAAGGCCGGAAGCATAATCCATAAGCTGTTGATATTCTTCTGCACCCAATTCTATCCCTTGATTAAGTTTTCTTAAAATACTTCGCATTAACTTTACCCCACTTCGGGTTTTATACTATTTTAACGCAAAGTAGCTGGTCTTAACAGAAAACCGTCAGGAAAGTTGGCTTTAAGATGGAATAAAGAAGTTATTTAGGTAGGTGAATGTCGAAAAGTATTTCATCCTCCAAATTAGAGAAATCAATAATAATGTCATCTTCCATAAGCATGGTAATATTAGTTTCAGTACAGTTTAAAATTTTTTTAATAGCTTTACCTTCCATATAGCGAGTAAGCATCTTATAATCTTCAACTAAAAATTTCGAAATTTGACCAGGAGCCATTAAAAATTCACCTCTATACTAATTATATAGGTTTAGACTTCATTAAGTTACACCTGAACTGTAATTAACTTCAGGTAAAAATGGGTTTATGATGCAATAAAGGTTAAAATAAGTGAGGAGTAAGCGTCAGGAGTGAGGAATGAAATGAAATGGAAGCAGTTTAATTTGATAATATTCCCGCTGTTGGCTTTAATATTTTTCTTGATAGCGGTATCTGCCAACCGCCATGTTTTTAGCAATGAAAGTGCGGTTATGTACACATACTTGCAAAGCGTGCGGAAGGGTAATATAGGGTATGGTTTCAATAGTTATTATGGTAATAATATTTCATTTGCCGGGTTGGAGCCCGGTGACCTCATTTTAGGCGGATATCCAGGTTGTTCTTATGGGCGTTTTTCCCATGCCGGAATTTATATTGGCAATGGAGAGGTTATAGAAAGCTTCGGAGATTTGGGAGTTAATATTCAATCCATTTATCATTACTGGGAATATAGTGAGGTCTGCCTGCTAAGAGTGAAAGCGGATCCGGCAGTAAAGAAGCAGGCAGTTGAATATGTACGCCGGCAGCAGGGAGCCATGTTTTATCCTCTTGCCTTCAAAGCTGATAATAGATATTGGAACTGTACCAAGATTATGTGGAAGGCTTACCGGGAGCAGGGGCTTGATTTCGACCCGGGGGATGATTTCTGGGTTGCTCCCGACCTTTTTTACCATAGCGACCTGGTTGAAGTGATAAGGGAAAGGAAAGTCTGATGCAAAACCTCATAGCTATTGCCCGTTTATATTTTATTCATATTTTTGCATTCCTGGCGGTGGGAATCAGTATGTATTATCCACCCTGGGATATTATACTTTCCTTATTATATTTAGTGGTTATAGGGAGTGAGGCTCGTTTATTGCGAGAATTTGCTCCAAGTTCCAGGTGCCTTGTCATCCTTGCCTGGCAAGTTCCGGGGATGGTGCTTTTTTTCTTGGTTATCAGTCACACTACTCTCTGGGACCTCAGTAATTATGCCTTTTTTATTATGTTATTCTGGTATACTGCTTTAGCACCTATACTATCTTTGTTACCAGGTATATTCTGGCGCGGATGGCCCCTCTACTATTATTTTCTGCTTGCCTTACCCTTTATAATGACAGCCTACCATTCCATTTTCAGCAGCAGTATTTGCTCTTTAAAACAAACAATCCGCTGAGTTCAATTCTCCAGCATCGAAAATCGGATCGCCCGACAACAATGGGAGAAATCCCAACCCAGCGGATTTTACATGAAGATGGACAAGTTAAAAGAATCACCTGGTAAAGTGTTTCTGTATTTAACCTGGCTCCATCTTCTAGACAGTATTTTATCCAGTTAAATTAAATATATACCCCGCTGATTATTAATTTTTTCGCCAGGTATACATACCCCGATAAAAACAAATGAGCCAGCGATATCTTTTCGAAAGAACTAAGATTTATCCTCGGTTGAGGAACTTAGTTACTTTAACAAAAAAGCTTATCGCTGACTCTAAACATATTATGTGCATTTAAATCGGGGCTATACTGGGAAATTGTGTAATAACTCTAGTGTCCGTTATTAAGTTTTGTCCTGTCTGTAAATAAGATTGACTCCGGGTGCAAACAATATTAGCAGAGTCATTATTAATTAGGCAGGGCTTTATAGTGGGAAATAATAATCGTTCCATCATGATTCTTTTTATTATATTGTTTCTGGTTATGGTTGGCTTTGGCATCATCATCCCTATAATGCCATTTTTTCTTACCTCGCTGGGTGGAAATGCAAGCGTTATGGGTCTTTTTATGGCCACCTATTCCCTGATGCATTTACTGTTTGCGCCTTATTGGGGTCATTTATCTGATCGTATCGGAAGGCGTCCGGTAATACTCATCGGTCTCCTGGGTTACGGTGTTACCTTTATTCTATTTGGCTGCACTGATAAGTTGGGGATGATGTTTGCTGTGCGCATTTTATCTGGGGCTATTTCTTCAGCTACTCTGCCCACTGCTTTAGCCTATGTGGCCGATATCACCGAAGAAGACGAAAGGTCCCGGAGTATAGGTTTGATGACTGCGGCCATGGGAGTGGGCATAATTGTGGGTCCTGCCCTGGGTAGCTGGTTGGGACAGCAGGGATTTTATGTACCCTTTTTTGTAGCTGGCGGATTAGCACTGCTGATATGGCCTTTTGCCTTCTTTTATTTACCTGAAACCCTGACCTCGGCAAAATCTGTATCCAGAAGCATCACCTCCAATACCATTGTAATGGAGCTTAGTAACCCTTTATTTTTGCTATTTATACTGTTTCTAATAATAAATTTTAGTACCACTATGTTTGAGGCAACCTTTGTTTTCTTTTCTGCCCATCGGGCTGCTTTTGGCCCCAGAGAAATTGGAATCCTGTTTACTATATTGGGAGTAATCGGGGTGGTAGTCCAGGGAGGGTTGTTGGGCAGTTTGGTCAAACGTTTTGGGGATATGAATCTTATGAAAGGAGGACTGTTAATATCTGCTGCGGGCTTAATATTAATTCTTTTTGCTTATGATATGGCATCATTACTGGTTACTTCTGCTATTTTTAATATCGGAACTTCGCTTATTGGTCCCAGTTCATCAGCACTGGCTACCCGATACTCCAACCAGAGCCAGGGCACATCCCTGGGGATAATGCAATCTTTTGGGAGTCTGGGTAGAATAGTTGGACCAGTAGCCGGGGGGATTCTTTATGAGTTTAACATCTTAATTCCTTATCTTATGGGGGCATTTATTTTATTGATGGTTTATTTGACTATTAGAACTAACTTACAGACTTTGGCTTTACCTGAAACTGGTGACGTAGCAAAATAGGGGTTTAAGCTTCTTCAACCAGCAAAAACATATCATGCAGCATATCTTCAAATTCCCGGACCAATGACGCATCTAATTTTCCCTCATTAGTCTCCTGTTTTATAATAGCAAGTGCTTTATCAATGCTCATGGCCTGGCGATAAGAACGGTCGGTGGTGAGAGCATCGAAAACATCCACAATACTTACTATGCGAGCTTCTAGAGGTATTTCATCGCCCTTGAGGCCATCCGGATATCCGGAACCGTCCAATCGTTCATGGTGATTGCGGATTATAAAAGTAATATCCTGCAACGATTTTAGAGGACTGCAGATTTGCTCTCCCAGAACGGGATGAGTTTCAATTTGCTGTCTTTCTTCAGGTGTTAATTTACCAGGTTTGTTAAGTACATTCTGGTCAATGCCGATTTTACCAATATCGTGAATTAGTGCCCCTATTCTAAGATTTCGTAGCTGTTGATCATTCATTCCTAATCTTTCACCCAGGAAAGTTGCATATTGGCTCACCCTTTCCGTATGGCCTTCAGTATACCTGTCTTTGGCATCAATAGTCCGAGCCAGCGATATAACCACATCTTCTATATTCTCCATTGCAGTTTCATATTCGTGTTGTACCAACTCAAAACGTTCTTCCAGTTCCCGGGTATTTCTGATTAGATGGTAGTTAGTTACCCAGCTAAAAACAGAAATAATTAGCAGGAAAAAGCATATTCCCAGGATAGCTATACCCAGAATATCAGGTATATTATCAATAGTTACCATAATTATAAGCCTGCCTGTAGGTTTTATTTAGAGAATTAATATTAATTATACCACAAATCCCAAGTATTGGGGGCAATATGGGATATAATCCACTTCGAAAAATTCTATCCTCTTAATGTTCTCCTCCTAAT